>JAOAEH010000006.1 GCA_026416895.1 Elusimicrobiales bacterium | reverse complement strand
TTAAGATAATAAAAAGGATAATATAAAAAGGTATAATTATCCATCCAATTTTTCCTTTTCCTTTTCTTTTAGTATTTAAAATCATTTACAAAATAATTATAATATTTTAATGATGTGTGGTTCAACAGATGTAATCTTTTTATTTTTTTTATTAAGTGGTAATTTTGTTCAACTTTATTTTATAATGTGTATGTTTTTATATATATTTCTTTGTGTTATAGCTATTTTTCCTTATAATAAGAAGGAAGAAGATATTAATGAATCGGATATATATAATCATAAGTTTGCTATTGTTGTTCCAGCCCATAATGAAGAAAAGGTTATTGGTAATTTAGTTGAAAGTTTATTAAGCCAAAATTATCCTAAGGATAAATATGACATATATGTAGTTTGTGATCATTGTAGAGATGGAACAATAGATGTGGTAAATAAATATAATGTTAATATCTTAATACATGAAAATAATTTCCCTTCAAATAAAGCGAAAGCTTTAAATTATGCCATAAATCAAATTTTTAAATTAGCTAAAGGATATGATGCTTTTTGTTTTTTTGATGCTGATTCTCTTGTGCATCCTAATTTTTTGAAGTATATGTCTTATTATCTTAGTAAAGGATACAAAGTTATTCAGTCGCAACAACTTCCGAAAAATCCGTATGATTCTTTTATATCTAAGATTGTTTCAGCAGGACAATATGTTACAAATAGGTTTTTTCAAAAGCCAAAAATGCTGTTAGGACTTTCCGCAACACTTCATGGTAAAGGAATGTGTTTTAAAACAGATATAGTTGAAAAATTTATGTGGGATGAAACATGTCTTACTGAAGATCTTGAGATGCAAATGAGATTGGTAAGGAATGGTGTATTTATAGCATGGGGTGAGAAAAGTATAATTTACGATGAGGAACCTATAACTATAAGACAATATTTTCGGAGATCTGTTAGGTGGACTAAAGGTTCTATTGATGTAGCAAGGAAACATGCGTTAAGACTTTTTTTAAGATTTATTAAGTATTTTGATTTTTCAGCCTTAGAAGCTTTTTTGTATACTGTTGGAGTGTATAGAGTTTTAATGGTAGTTTTTGTTATTTTTTCTCTATCTTACACTAGAAACCATTTCAACTTATTAGTTTGGTTTTTTAATATAATTCCTCATGAAGAAATAATAATGAAGTTTGTTTTTATATCTATTCCTCTTGTGGTTCTTCCTATTATGATATGGTTAGAAAAAAGAATAAGTTTTGATATGATATTTGCCTATTATATGCAGCCATTTTTGGGAATTTTTAGAGTCCCGATTTTTATTGCTGGTATATTAAAATCTAAAACAATTTGGGACACAGTTGAACATACTAGCTCAGTAAGGATTGACGATATAATTAAAAAGGAGGTAGTATGAATTCTATTTTATTTTTATTTTTGAGTTTTTTATTTTCTCAAGATTTGGCTTTTCAACGTCCAGAACCAAAAAAAATTATGGAGTTAATTTCTGAGCTTGAGCTTTCTCAACAACAGAAACAGGATATAGAGGAAGAACTTATAATAAATTTGAAAAAATATGATAAAGTTAGAAAAAAATATGAAAAAAAGGTGAAAGAAAGAGAAAAATTAGAGAAAGAGATTGAAAGTATTAAATTGGAAATGATTGAGTTAAACAAAAATGTGACAAGTATAGTTAAAAATTTTCTTACTGATGAACAAAAAATTAGGTTTACAGATATAATAAAAAAGCAAAGAGAGAAAATTAAGGAGCAAAAAGATCAAGAATTAAAAAAAGTTGATAAAGTTCAAGAAGATGAGAAAAAAGAAGATTCGTATATAGAAAAAACATCACCATTTAACATTTATTTTCCATAATTTTTTTGTAAAATATGCTAGAAAGGAGATATGTATGGCTAAAATAATGATAGTTGATGATGACCCTGAGATTTCAAATCTTTTGCAATATACTCTTGAAAGTATGGGACATGTAGTTAGAGTTTGTGATAATGGTAGAGATGTTGTAGATAATCTAAAAGAATTTTTGCCTGATCTTATGATTTTGGATGTTATGCTTCCAGGGATTGATGGTTATTCAATAGCTACAACTTTGAGTCAGGATAGTGAACTTTCAAAAATACCTATAATTGTTTTATCTGCTTTAGAACCATCTAGGTCGCTTTTTGGAAAATTCAATCAGGTAATTGCCTTTCTTACCAAACCTTTTTCCACAGATGAACTTCTTGAGACTGTAAATAATGCTTTAAGTGAGAAATAAGATGGCTATTTGGCTTGTTACTGGTGGAGCTGGTTTTATAGGTTCCCATATAGTAGATAAACTTGTAGAGATGGGGGAGAGAGTTAGAGTTTTTGATAATTTTTCTACAGGTAGGATCGAAAATATTAAAAAAGTTTTGAATAAAATTGAACTTATAAAAGGAGATATAAGAGATATATCAGAAGTTAAAAAAGCTGTTAAAGGTGTTGATTATATTTTACACCAAGCTGCAATGAGATCAGTTCCTAAATCTGTTGATGATCCTTTAGGTGCTAATGATAATAATATTACAGGAACTTTAAACTTATTAATTTGTGCCAAAGAGTTTAGAGTTAAAAAAGTAGTGTATGCATCTTCAAGCTCTGTTTATGGAGATTGCAAAATTTTTCCTCAAAAAGAGTTTTTCTTACCATCTCCTATCTCTCCCTACGCAGTATCTAAATTAGCAGGAGAATATTATTGTGTGATGTATTGGAAAACGTTTGGACTGCCAACTGTATCTTTGAGATATTTTAACGTATTTGGCCCTAGACAACCACCTGAGTCACAATACTCTGCTGTTATACCTAAATTTATAGAAAGAGCTTTGAAAAAACAATCTCTTGAGATTCATTGGGATGGGAGACAATCTCGTGATTTTACATATGTTAGTAATGTTGTAAATGCAAATATAAAAGCTGCTTTAAGTAATAAAACCAATGGCAAGATTTATAATGTTGCTTGTGGTTCTACAGTATCTCTTCTTAAAATAGTTAGTATAATTGAAAAAAATTTAGGTTATAAATTAAAGAAGAAATTTATGCCAAAGCGTAGTGGAGATGTAAGAAAAACTTGGGCAGATATATCTTTAATAAAAAAAGATCTCAATTTTATTCCGGAAGTTAGTTTTGAAGATGGACTTAGAATGACTATCAACTGGTTTAAAGATGAGTTTTTAAAGTAGATTTAGTGGAGGTTTAACTTATGATTCACGTTTCTAATATAAAAAGTCGGGGTGCTATTGAGGTTATATCTGGAAGTATGTTTTCTGGAAAAACTCAAGAGCTTATAAGAAGACTTAAACTTGCTATGATTGCAAAACAAAAAGTTCAAATATTTAATTCTTATTTAGATACAAGATATGCAAAAGAACATATAGTTTCTCATGATAAAATTATGCTAAAAGCTACACCTGTAAAGACAGCTTCTGAAATACTTAAAAAAACAGAATCAGATACAGAGGTTGTAGGAATTGATGAAGCTCATTTTTTTGATGACTCAATAGTTAGTGTTGCTGATAAGCTTGCAAATAGTGGAAAGAGAGTGATAATAGCTGGGCTTGATATGGATTGGAAAGGAAGACCTTTTATGCAGATGGCTAAACTTATGGCTATAGCTGAGTATGTAACAAAAAATTTAGCAATATGTGTTATATGTGCTAGCCCTGCTCATTATTCTCAAAAGATTTCAAGTGGAGATAATAGAATTGAGGTTGGTGCTAGTGACAAATATGAAGCTCGTTGTAGAAAGTGTTTTAATCCTAATTTAGTAGTAAGCTCAAATAAAAAATAATTAATTCTTACTCCAGCTTGGAGAAAAACAATTTCCTTTTAATTTAGAAGTTAAAGGATGTGGTCTGGAACCATCTGCATCCATAATAAAAATTTGTCTTGTTCCATTCCGTGTTGAAATAAAGGCAATATATCTTGAATCAGGTGAAAATACTGGATCTTCATTGTCTCCTTCATTGCGTGTTATTCTTACGACAAATGAGGTAGTAGGATCAATTAAAAAAATGTTTAGATTTTCCTTTTTTGTTTCTCTTCCTGAAAAAACAATCCATCTGCCATCTGGAGACCAGTTTGGGGAATCAGCCCAATAGAATTTAGTTAGTCTCCTGATTTTTTTTGTTTCTAAATTGTAAATATATAATTGTGGGTTGCCAGTTCTATCACTTATAAATGCGATTTCTTTGTTGTCAGGTGAGAAAGTTGGAGAGGCGCAAATACCAAAATTTTCAATTATATTTTTTACTTCTCTTGTAACAAGATTTAATATGTATAAAGACGGATCTTTTCCTCTTGAAAGAATTGTAATTAGTTGAGTACCATCGGATGAAAATTCACCTGCAATATTTAATCCTTGAAATCTTGAAAATATTTTTGTTGTCATCTTTTCTAGATCTATTACTGCAATATCAGGATTTCCGTATTTGTAGGTAGTGTAGTATATCTTTTTACCATCAACAGACCATTTTGGAATTATAGAGATGCTTTTGTGATTAGTAAGTTGTGTTAAATTTTCACCATCGTAGTCTATCATATATATTTCTTTATAGCCAGTAGAATCATTTGAAAAAGTTATCCTAGAAGATGCTATTCCTTTTTTTTCTACTGTGTTTTCTATTATATCATCACTTAGTATATGAGATGCCCTCCTCAAATAGTTTTTTGTGAAATTATAAGTTTTTGTTATTTTTACTTTTTTTATGGTGTTATAGATATTTGCTTTTAAGTTAATATTGTCTTCATTTATTGTTTCGAGATATATCGATAAAAAGAATTGATAAATCTCATCATGTAATTTAATAAAATCATTTTCATTTGATATTTTTTCATCTATCTCGACTACATTTAGATAATCAGAGAATAAAAGATCATTACGTACAATTTCTTTTATTTGGTTTAATATTTGAGTATCTTGAGTTTTATTAGATATCGATGTAAAATTAATAAATGCTATTTTAGGTTTTTCTTGTGATTTTTTTTCTATGCCAATATATATTTCTGTTGTTGAAGAAAGAGAAAGAGAGAAGGTTATTAAAAGTAGAAATGAAATGATAGATTTACTTTGATTTCTTTTGTATATTTTTCTTTGAAATTTCATTTAATATACTTTTAGCGGTTGTATGTATATAACTATCTTTGGAGTTTTTTTCTAAATCCTTCAAATATAATATTGCTTCCTTTTCTTTAGTATCATCTTTCATTTCGATTAGTGATAAGGCGTATTTCATTTTTATATATTCTATGTTTATTAAAATTGGAGTTTCAGTTATCAATTTAGCATATAATATTGCAGCTTCTTTAAATTCTTTTTCTAGATAGCATATTTCGGCTAAATAGAAGTATGCCAGCTCAATATTTTCACCTTTAGGGTATAAAGATAAATATTCCTTAAAGGATTCTTTTGCTAGTTTTATTTTACCTGATGCGAAATATTTTATTGCTTTTATAATTAATTTTGATTCTTTTGTTTGATTATCTTTTTCTTTTGGTAAAGTTATATTTTTACCTAGTTGGTTTATTTTTTTTTCTGTTAAATAGCTATAATCGTCTATTTTTGAAGATAATTTATTCATTTCAGATGAAAGATCTTTGGAGGTTTCTGTAAAAGATATTATTGTTCTATTAACCTCATCCATTTTAAGCATCAAATCTGCTTGATTTTTTTTCAAAGTATAAATGTTTGAGTTAAGATCATCAATTTGGCTTTGAAGTATTATCATATCTTTTTGTGTAGCAATACAGGAGACAAACAGTAAAGAGATAGAATAAATTATAACGAAATGTTTTTTCATTTACATTTATATATATTTATTCAGTTATCTTTGTTTCCGCTCTTCTGTTTAAAGCCCAACACTTTTCTGTTTTTTCAAAACATACTGGCATTTCTTCCCCATATGAGATTGTAGCTATTTTTGATGGGTTTACTCCAAGTCTTATATAATAATCTTTTACGACATTTGCTCTTTTTTGTCCTAATGATAAATTATACTTTTCTGT
>JAOAEH010000009.1 GCA_026416895.1 Elusimicrobiales bacterium | reverse complement strand
TCAATTATTTCAGTAACTACTCCTGCACCAATAGTGCAACCACCTTCCCTTATAGCAAACCTTAAACCCTTCTCCATAGCTATAGGCGTTATCAACTCAACAGTTATCTCAGTATGATCCCCAGGCATAACCATCTCAACTCCAGACTTCAACTCAACTATTGTACCAGTTACATCTGTCGTCCTAAAATAAAACTGTGGCTTGTAACCCTTAAAAAACGGCGTATGCCTACCTCCTTCATCCTTAGTCAATACATATATCTCCGCCTTAAACCTCTTATGTGGTGTAACAGTCTTAGGCGCCGCTATAACCATACCCCTCTCCACCTGATCCTTCTCTATCCCCCTAAGCAACATACCAATATTATCACCAGCTATAGCCTCATCCAATACCTTCCTAAACATCTCTAAACCAGTAGCCACACTCTCATATACCTTACCAAACCCTATTATCTCTACTGCCTCCCCAACCTTTATCCTACCCCTCTCAACCCTACCAGTAGCTACAGTCCCCCTTCCAGTTATCGAAAATACATCCTCAACAGCCATCAAAAACGGCTTGTCTACCTCCCTCTTAGGCTCAGGTATATGCTTGTCCAAAGCATCCATCAACCTCATTATCGCAGCCTCACCATACTCACCTTGATCACCCTCCAAAGCCTTCAACGCACTACCCCTTATCACAGGTACCTTGTCCCCATCAAACTCATACTTCTTTAATAAATCCCTAACCTCAACCTCAACTAAATCCAATAACTCCTTGTCATCAACTAAATCTGCCTTGTTCAAAAATACAACTAAATTAGGTACATTAACCTGCCTAGCTAATAATACATGCTCCCTAGTCTGTGGCATCGGCCCATCCGCTGCACTAACCACCAATATAGCACCATCCATCTGCGCTGCACCAGTTATCATGTTCTTTATATAATCCGCATGACCAGGACAGTCTATATGCGCATAATGCCTAGCATCAGTCTCATATTCAACATGACTCACAGCCACAGTCAAAATCTTTGATGCATCCCTAACTACCCCACCCTTCGCTATCTCAGCATACTGCATCTCCTTAGCCTTCCCCCTCTTAGCTAATACCTTAGTTATAGCTGCAGTCAAAGTTGTCTTCCCATGATCCACATGCCCAATCGTCCCAACATTAACATGGGGCTTCGTCCTCTCAAATTTAGCTTTAGACATAAATCCTCCTTAAAAAATTTAAAAATAAAAACAATATTTATTATAGATTTTATCATATTGACTACCTTTAAATCAAATTTTAAATGAATAACCTAAAAATTTATTATTGTATAATAATAATATGGAATTTTTCTCTTCTGATTTTAAGAACATAATATACCTACAAGAAATAGAATCTATAATAAAAACAGAAGAAGATAAAATTAAGCAAATTGAAGAAAAAATAAATTTAATTAATTTAAAAAATGAAGAAACAAAACAAAAATTCCAATTATTAAAAAAAGATTTTCAATATTTAAATTCAGAAAAAAACACTTTAGAAAATGATTTAAAAGATATAGAAACAAAAATCAAAAAAATCCAAACAGAACTAAATCAAACTAAAAAAGTTGAACATTATAACAATTTAAACACAGAAATAAATAAATTAAAAATTAAAAAAGATGAAATTGAAAATGCTATAATAGCAAAACTAGATGAAATTGAAAAAAAGAAATTAGAGATAGAAAACTTTTCAAAAGAATTAGAAAAAGAAAATAAAAACTATGAAAATGAATTCAAAAAATTAACATTAGAAAAAGAAAAAATTGGCCAATACATAGCACAATTAATAACTCAACAAGAAAATATTAGAAAATCTATATCAGACAAAAGAATTCTTACAAAATTTGATCTTTTGATAAAAAACAAAGAAAGAATTGCTGTGTCAAAAGCAAAGATTATAAAAAGAGATGATAATCAGCAGTATATCTATATATGCTCTGCCTGCCATATGAAACTTAATTCAGGTGATATCTCATCATTAAAAAAAATAAATACATTTGTAGTATGTCAAAATTGTTCAAGATTGCTATACCTAGAAGGAGAAAGATTATGAAAGAAAAAAATGAAAAAAAACTAGAAATTGAAAAATTAACAATATATATAGATGGAACATCTAAAGGAAACCCAGGAGAAGGGGCTTGTGGTGCAATATTTATGAACGATAAAAATGAAATAATTGCAGAAGAAGGACGAGTTTTGGGGACATGTACAAATAATTTTGCAGAATATTCTTCTCTACACTTAGCACTTTCAGTAGCAAAAAGATATAACGCCAAAAAACTTGAAATATACTCTGATTCTCAACTTTTAGTTAAACAATTTAATGGAGAATATGAAATAAAAGATCCAAAACTTAAAGAATTATTAAATATAATTAAAAAAGAAGCAGCAGAATTTGATGAAGTTAAATTAAATTATATACCACGTTCTAAAAATAAAGTGGCAGATAAATTTGTAAACAAATTGCTAGAAGCTAAAAAACTTAAAAAATCAGATAGGAAAAAGCTTCAAAAAGAAAGAGAAAATAAATTTAAACAAGAAGATCTCTTTTAATAATATCATAAAGTCGGATGGACGATCGCCTAAACTATAATGTTTAGGAGGAACCTCCGGACTCCGAAGGGAAACCAGCCATCCGCAAGGGTGGGAGTGTGTAGCGAAAGCTACACACTACGGAAAGTGTCACAGAAAATATACCGCCTATTTTTAGCAAAACTAAAAATAGGTAAGGGTGAAAAGGCGAGGTAAGAGCTCACCAAAGACATGGTAACATGTCTTTCGACAAACCCCTGGTGGAGCAAGGGCAAACATGCTCGTTACTTACCTGTTCCCGGGGAGAGCAGGGTAGCCCGCTTAGATTAATGATCGTCTAAAACAGAATCCGGGGTACTATCCGACTTTTAAAAGGAGAAAAAAAATGGACGACTTTACAAGTATATTTCCTGAAATAAAAAAAACTCAAAAACCTCAAGAGATAAACTGGAACAACTGTGTAGTTTGGAAAGATGAAGAATATTTTTATTTCATAGAATCAAAAGAAATAATGTATGTAAGTTGGTCATTTGGAATCCTATCAATAATACCATCATCAAACTCATTCATATCTGATAAATTAACAGCAATTTTAGTAAATTCAAAATATATATTTGTAGGTAAAAACATAAAAATAAGTAACTAAAACAATTCTAATACCTATATAACTTCAATACTTTTTTTATTACAGAAAGCATCTGCGAATGAATAAGTGAGTTTGAAACAAGATTTTCCTTACCCCATTCAAACAATGAACTAAATTCTTTTCTCCATTCTTTACCTGAAAAATCACTAACTTTACCTCCTGCTTCTTCCACAATAACCTTCCCAGCAGCAACATCCCAACTTTTAAGATTAAACTCCCAATAACCATCAATCCTTCCACAAGCAACATATGCCATATCAAGGCTTGCTGCTCCACATCTTCTAATATCATGTGATCTTTTCATAAATTCAGAATAAAATTTACAATAAAACTCAGCTTTTCTAGCTCTATCATATGCAAAACCAGTTGCCAAAAGCGATTCAGATAATTTATTTATTTTTGAAACATATATTCTTTTGTTATTAAGCATAGCACCTCTACCTTTTTCAGCCACAAACAATTCATTTTTAAAAGGATCATATATCACTCCAATAACCACTGAACCTTCGAAAACATAAGCTATTGAAACAGCAAAATGATTAAATGAATGAGAAAAATTAACAGTTCCATCCAAAGGATCAATTATCCATAAATTATTAAAATTTTTAACTTTTGTATAATTTTCTTCAGAAATTATAGAATGATTCGGAAAGTATTTTAGAATTGTTGATGTTATTAAATTTTGAGATTCTAAATCTGCTTTTGTAACAGGATTTGCTCTACTTTTAAGCTTGTAACTTGTATCACCAAAATAACTCATTATTTTCTTTCCGGCTTTCTCTATTGCTTCAATAGCAACTTTAAGCTCTTTCATTTTTTATCCTTTTTGTTAATAAAATTCAATACATCTATAAAAAAAGGAACAAAACTATCTGGATTATTAATTTCTCTTCTTATGTATTTAATACTCTCCTTTCTTATGCATTCAATATTTTTACCTAAAACTTGTAAATCAAAATAAATACGATCAAAATCATACGGCAATATGCATTTATATTCATATTTATCTATAAATTCTTTAGGAAATTTTTCTCTTTTTACAATTATAAAATTAATTGAATCAAAAAAAACCATACTCCATTTATCAAAGTCTATACTTTGAAGATAAAACTGTCTTCGTATATTATAATATTTATTTCCATATTTAAAAGTAATCATTTTTTCCTTTTTATTAGAATAAATTGAATATATAAAAACATCACAACCATATTTATTGTAAAAATTCTTCCACCTCTCAAAAGAAGTCAAAGCATATAACTGTTCCTCAAGAATGTCATGAAAAATATATCTCCCATCAATAAAAATTTTATGTTTACCGTACATATTCCATCCTAACTCACCACCACAATTCCAATCATTACATATTTTTTTATCTTTAAAAACCTCATAGTTTTCATGTATAAAATTAACAGCAAATTTACTCACAGATTTGTTTTCATAATATTTATCTCTATTAAGATAATGGATCAGATCTATAAAGTTTGGATAAACAAGCAAATAAAATACAAAACATAGTGAGTATCTAAAATAAAAATTTTTATTAATATATTCATTGAAATACCTAACAAAAAGCATATGAACCACTATACTGCTAAAACCTAAAAGTCTAATATGTAAAAAACCACTAAGTGAAAATATAAAAACTGAAAAAATATCAGAAAGTTTAAAAACTCTATCTTTTAAAAATTTAAAAAGATAAGCAACAATAACTATAAAAGTAAATATAAAATAATAAAGAGTTACTAAACTATCAAACACATATGGAGGTTTCCATTCACATATATAGCTTGAAATTTGAGGCATATCCATATGGTGAAATAAAAATAATTTAAATACATTATATCCATAAGGATTAAACAAAATTCCAAATAAAGAAAAAACAAAATATAAAAAATATATTCTAAACCTAATAAAATTAATTTTTTTAGAAATACCTTTTAAATAATCAAAATTATCATGTATCAAATGTGAAAAAGCATAAATTAAAATTAAAATAAGTCCAAATAGAAAGCCAGGATGTAAGTTAACCCATAAAGTAAAAATAATAAAAAAAACAAAAGCGTTTTTAATTCTAAAATCAATTTCACTAAATTTCTCCAAAAAGTATAAAACTAAAGTAAATAAGAAAAATGAATAATTATCAGGTCTTAAATCTAATGAAGAAAAAAAAGAAAGATATAAAGAAGGAATAAACCACATAAATGTAAATGGATTAAGCTTTAAAATCTTACCATACAACAAATAAAAACTGAAACATAAAAGCATCATATTAAAAAACTTAAGTATTTGTAAAGAATAGTATCCAGAAATTTTATATACCAAATAATAAATAATACCAGTCAACCATTCACTGTTTATCCATTCAACACCTTCACGAAACCAGCTTATAAAATCTGATTTAGGTATTTTAAAATTTTCTAAAATAAATCTGCCACTTGAAAGATGCCAACCTAAATCAGGATTCATTATAGGCATAATAAAAAAGATAAAAGAAAATAAAAAACCTAATGTAACAAAAAAAACATATTCAAATTTTTTATTCATAATTAATTTAAAAGGAAATCAAGGTTTATCTTCAATATGAATTTTAGAATCAACACCAAATATATAACATATCAAAGCTGCTCTAACCCACATTCCATTCCTTTCCTGTCTCCAATACATTGCCCTAGGATCATCATCAACCTCAACACTAATCTCATTACGTCTCGGTAAAGGATGCATAATAATTGCATCCTTTTTTATAATATCTAGATGTCGAAAAGTAAGGATATATTTTGAATAATCAACTCGTCTAGACTCACCTTCTTTATCATATTCATCCTGAATTCTTGTCATATATATAGCATCTGCTTCCTTAATACCTTCCTCAAAATCTTCTGTTTCGTAAAAACTTATCTTGTTTTTCTTTAAAAATTCTATTACATCACTTTCCATTCTAAATTCTTTTGGTGATATATATATAAGTTTAACATTAGGATAATTTTTCATTAAAAAACTTAATGATCTTACAGTCCTTCCTCTTTTTAAATCACCTACCATAGCAATAGTTTTGCCATCTATACTACCACCAAAACTTCTATATAAAGTATACATATCAAGTAATGCTTGAGTTGGATGTTGAGCCTTACTTGAACCAGCATTAATTATTGGAACTGGTCTTTTTGTTTTATTCATAAGCCAAGCTGATTTCTCAACAAAATTTGGAGTTGGATGTCTCATTATTATCATATCAACATAACTTGAAAACGTTCTCGCTCTATCTTCAGGAGACGCTCCTTTATACTCAGAAGATATAGATGTATCCCTTATTTCAGATGGTTTTATACCTAGTATATAACAAGCATTTAAAAATGAAAGAAATGTTCTTGTGGAAGGCTGAACAAAGTAAAGCATTGCCCTTTTGTGACTAAGCAAAGATGAAGCAAATTCCATCCCCTCTTTTGTCTTTGTAATTCTTCTAAGGGTATTTGCTATTCTAAAAAGATATTCAAGACTATCTTTCGTAAACTGTTCTGCAAAAAGACAATCATAAATTCTACCATTCCTCATAAAATAAGGAATCTTCTCTTCAACACTCATCTTAACAAACTTATTCCAATCTCTCTCAATATTTACCATTTGAAGG
>JAOAEH010000088.1 GCA_026416895.1 Elusimicrobiales bacterium | reverse complement strand
TTTTCTTTTAGTTTTTCTCTTAATCCGAGAGGAGTTGCTGTTATATTTTCTTTATGTGTGATTTATTATTTTTGGCGAGAAAATATAAAAGGTGTAAAGGAATCTTCAGAAAATAACATCAAAATAGTTATTTTTACTGGAATTGTTGGTTTTTTATTGTTAATATTTAGTATTTATACTATCTATAAAAGAGGATACAATTTTCCCCCTTTTGAGTTTCGTTTTACAGATGAAAGTTTAGGTTGGGCAAAAAATTTTGATTTTTTAAAACCTATTGGTATTATTGGTGTGTTAATGGCTTTAGGACATTCAATACTTGCCTTAAGTGGCCTTGAAACTCTTGCACAAGTTTATAGAGAAATAGAAGATCCTAAAATACCAAATCTTAAAAAAGCAGTATTTATTATATTTATATTTAGTTTTTTGTTTACTGGCGTTCTTACTTTTTTTACTGGTCTTATAATACCTTTTGATAAGATAGTAAATAATTATTATGAAAATCTTTTAAGTGGTCTTGCAATGGAACTTGCAGTTCCTTTCTTTTTAAAAATTTTTTTAAAGTTTGCAGTAGTCCTTTCTGCTTTTTTTATGTTAATTGGTGCAGTAAATACTGCTATAGTTGGTGCTAATGGAATAATGAATAGAGTAGCAGAGGATGGAATACTTCCTTCCTGGATGAGAAAACTTCATCCAAAATATGGAACTACTTATATTATAATATCTACTGTTGCCTTACTGCAGGGAATAATAGTTATATTGTCTGGCGGTGATATATTTATTTTGGGAGAGGCTTATGCTTTTGGGGTTTTATGGAGTTTAACTTTTGATTTAGCATCTTTAATAGTTTTAAGATTTAAAAGATATGATCTTAAAAAAGAATGGATGTTTCCTCTTAATATTGAATGGAAGAGATACAAGATACCTTTAGGTTTAATTTTACTTTTTATTTTAATTTTTTCTTTATCTATTATAAATTTATTTACTAAAAAAGTTGCAACAATGGCTGGAGTTAGTTTTTCATTATTCCTTTACTTTTTATTTACTTATTCTGAAAAAAAACAACAGAGTTCTTATTTTGATATTCATAAAATAAATGAAACTGATAAAGAAGAGAAAGTTAATATAAAAACTGAAAGTAATATTGAAAGTTTATTTAAAAATCTTACTAAGAAAAATAGAATTCTTGTTGCAGTAAGAAATCCAAATAATTTAGTTCATCTAAGATGGGTTTTTGAAAATGTTAATGATGAAGATACTGATATAGTTGTTTTAAACGTTAAAGTTGAAAAAGGGTATAATCAATCATCAAACTATGAAACTCTAACTTTAGAAGAGAAAGATCTTTTTCGTGAAATTATTTTGATGGCAGAAAAATATGGTAAAACTATTCATCCTGTTGTTGTTTATTCTAATGAGCCTGTATATACCATACTTACATGTGCTTTAGTTGGTTGTTTTTCAAGAATTGTTATGGGTGTTTCTGGAACTTTAGGTGCTGAGACTCAGATGGAAGATATAGCTTTGATGTGGGGTATGATAAGGCCTAAAAATTTTAATTCAAATATAGAAGTAAATATCATATGGGAATCGAGAAGGTTGTCGTATATTTTAACTTAATTTTAAATAAGGAGGTTTAGATGGCTGTTAAAAGAATAATTAAATATGGAGAAAAAATTTTGAAAACTAAAACTAAAAAAGTTGATTATAGTGCTATAAAAAATGAAATCCCTATTATTTTAAAGGATATGTATGATACTTTATCAGTTGTAAATGGTATAGGTTTAAGTGCTAATCAAATTGGTATTGATTTACAAATTGCAATAATAAATTATTATGAAAAAGAAAAAAATAAACATTATAATTTAGTTATGATTAATCCAGAAATAATATCTGGTGAAGGAGAATTTCAGGAAGAGGAAGGATGTCTTTCTTTTCCAGGCCTTTTCTTTAAAATAAAAAGGTATTATAAAGTTCAAGTTCGTGCTTTGAATGAAAAAGGCTTGCCAGTTATTATAAAAGGTGAAGGACTTTTAGCAAGAGCACTTCAACATGAAATAGATCATCTTAATGGTATTACAATATATGATCATCTACCTTTTACTTTAAAAATTAGGCTTAAACCTACTCTAATTAAACTAAAAAGGCAGTGGAAAAAAATAGATGAATCTAATATGAATAAAATATTATAATGAAAAGAATATTTCTTGGTACTCCACAACTTGCAGCAGAAATATTTGAATATCTTCTAAAAAATAATATTTCTTTCGATGCTTTAATAACTTCGCCTGATAAACCTGTTGGGAGAAAACAGATAATAACTCCTCCTCCTACAAAAATAGTTGCACTTAAATACGGGATAAAAGTTTTTCAGCCTAAAAATAAAGATGAACTTGATAATGTCATAGGGTGTATTAATCCAGATTACGCTTTTGTTGTAGCTTACGGAATTATTATCAAAAAGGAAACTCTTAATAAAGCTAAAATAGGCTTTTTTAATCTCCATTTTTCTCTTCTTCCTGCTTATCGTGGTGCTGATCCTATTCGTTGGGCTATATTAAATGGAGAAGAAGAAACTGGAATAACTGTTTTTAAAATAGATGAAGGGATTGATACTGGACTTATTTTACTTCAAGAAAAAATTAAAATAAATAATAATGAAACTGCAAAAGAACTTATTACTAAACTTACTATTTTGGGTAAAGATGCTATGTATAAGGCGGTAAAGATAATTGAATCTGGAGATATGATACTTATTGAACAAAAAGGAGTGCCTTCTTATGCTCCAAAAATTTCATTAAAGGATACTTTTGTTGATTTTTATCTACCTTGGATTAACGTTTATAATAAAATTAGAGCTTTTTCATATGAACCATATGCACGATTTATTTTTAAACATAAAAAAGGTGAGATTCAGATTCAAATATTGTCAGCGGTTGGCATAAATAATGACTATATAGATTTTTCTCCAGGCCAGATATGTGGTTTTGAAAACAAAAAAGGTATTTTAGTAAAATGTTTAAAGGGAAGTATTTGTATTCTAAAAATTAAGCCTGAAGGCAAAAAAGAGATGAGTGCATATGAATATTTTGTAAATGGAATGAAACTTAAGGTAGGAGATTATTTAATATGAGTGAAATTAAAAATAATAAAATTAACAGTGATGATATACCACTAAATTATATTTATGTTTTAAAAATAGTTATTGCTATATTGGTTGTAATTTTATTTTCTTACTTTTCTTTTAATATGATTGTAAGTTATGCAATACATTCCAGAAAAGAGGTGGTAGTTCCCCTCGTTGTTGGTAAATCTCCTTTGACTGCTCTTGAAGAAATTTCTAAATTAAATTTGGCTATGCAAATTTCTGGAAAAGAATTTGACTCATCAGTCCCTGTTGGTTATATTCTCAGACAAAAACCTCAAGCAGGAATTAAAGTAAGAGAAGGAAGAATTATAAAAGTAGTTATATCTCAGGGGGGAGACTCTGTTTTTGTTCCAAATCTTGTTGGCTTGCCACTTAGAAATGCAGAGCTATATATAAGACAAAAACAGCTTGTGCTTGGTCAGGTTAGCGAAGGGTATTCTAATAGATTTCCTAAAGGAGTAGTAATATCCCAAGAACCATTTCCAGATACACAGGTAGAAAAAAATACATATGTTAATCTTCTTGTTTCTGCTGGTTCTCCTCCTCCTGGAGTTTTGCTTATGCCTGATTTTAGGCAAAAAAACATAATTGATTTTTATAAATGGATTGAAGAAAATAAAAATGTTAAATACAAAATAGAAAGGGATCCTAATAGTATATTTCCCAAAGATACTATTATAGCTCAAAAACCTGGTGTTGATTCTGTGGTTTCTAATGATGAACAGATAATTATTACTGTTAGCGATAATTTAAAGCAGGATAATAAAAATTCTATTTTAATAACTCATCAAGTTCCTAAAACTGGTTCTGCTAGAAATATTAGAATAGTAGTATTTACTGATAGTGGAGAAAAAGAAGTTTTTAATGGCATAAAAGAACCTGGTTCAAGGATTGAGTTGGCTATACCAAAAGAATCATTAAAAAAGATTAGAATATATGTTAATGGGACTTTAGTAGAAGAAAAAAAAATTGACTAAAATGAAATTTCCTTCTATATATGATAATTTTATTGTTCCTTCAATTCTTTCTGCAGACTTTTCTAATTTATCAAAAGAAATAAAAAAGGTGGAGAAATATTCAGGGTGGATCCAAGTTGATGTTATGGATGGACATTTTGTTAAAAATCTAAGTTTTGGGCCACATATAACATCATGTTTAAGAAAAATTACAGATTTACCAATAGATGTACATTTAATGGTTGAAGAACCTTTGAATTTTATCGACTCATTTTCAAAAGCAGGAGCAAACATAATAACGGTTCACTATGAATCAAAAAATTTTTTAAGTGCTTTAAAAAAAATAAAAAGTTTTAAGCTTAAATCTGGTATTGCCGTTAAACCAAAAACTCCTGCCTATGTTGTAAAGAAATATCTTGATATCGTAGATTTAGTTCTAGTTATGACTGTAGAACCTGGTTTTGGTGGACAAGAATTTATATTTGATATGCTTGAAAAAATAAAAGAGTTAAGGGACTTTATTAATTTAAATAAATTACCAGTTTATCTTCAAGTTGATGGTGGTATAAATGAAAATACTATTCTTTACGCTATAAATTCTGGAGCTAATTCTTTTGTTATGGGAAGTGCTCTTTTTAGAGAAAAAAATCCTTTTTTTATAAAGAAAATGTATAATTTTATTAAAAAGTATGAAAAAGATATTAATAGTTGAGGATGAAGGATTAATACTGAAAGTCTTATCTTTAAAATTGACTAGTGATGGGTATAAAGTTATAACGGCTTCTGATGGTAATGAGGGATTTGAAACTGCTCTTAAGGAAAAACCTGATCTTGCTATTGTAGATATAGGGCTTCCAAAAATTGATGGTAATACTTTGTGTGAAATTCTTAAAAAGGACAAAAGAACGAAAGATATAAAAATAATAGTGCTTACAGGTAGAAAACTTGTAGGTGATATGGAGAAAGCTTTCGAAAGTGGTGCTGATGCTTATATATCTAAACCTTATGACTATAATTTTCTATTAATGAAAATAAAAAAATTAATTGGTGAATAAATTTTATATAATATAGTTTAGTGTCTTTAATTTTCTAAGGAGGAAGAAGAGATGGCTGTAGTTTTAAGGTTACAAAGACATGGAAAGAAAGTGCAACCAAGCTATAGAATTGTTGCGATAGAAAAAAGCAAAGGGCCGAAAGGAAAACCTATAGAAATAATTGGTAGTTATAATCCTAAGGCTGAAAAAGTGAAAGAAAAAATAAAAGTTAATATTGAAAGATATAATTACTGGCTTAAGGTTGGTGCTAAACCAAGTTCAACTCTTGAGTCTCTTATAAATAAGATTAAAGAACAAGTTTAATGATATGGAACGTTTGGTTTGTTACATACTTAAAAGTCTTTTAAAAGATGATTTGTCAAATAATATAAAAATTGTATTAAATGAAAATGAAGAACATATAAGTTTTAATGTGTCAATTCCTCGTAATATTAAGAATTCTGTAATTGGAAAAAATGGTAAAGTAATAAATTCTGTTAGAGAATATTTGAGAACTATATCAAAAAAATTTGGTAATAAGAGGATTTATATTAGAATTAATGAAATTTGATGTTGTTTGTTTGTTCCCTGAGATAGTTGATTATTCTTTGAGTTTCAGCATAATAGGCAAAGCTAGAAAAAAAGGTTTGATAGAGATTGGTTTTGTAAACCCTAGAGATTATACTGTTGATAGGCATAAAACTATTGATGAAAAACCTTATGGTGGCGGTTGCGGAATGGTGTTGATAGCTGAGTTTGTATGGCGTGCGATAGAGAGTGTAAGAAAAGGGAATAGTTATGTCGTTCTCTTAACGCCAAAAGGAAGAGTTTTTAATCAAACTATAGCAAAAGAGTTCTCTAAACTTAAACATATAATTCTAGTATGTGGTCATTATGAAGGAATAGATGAAAGAATAAATAAATATGTTGATGACGAAATTTCCATTGGAGATTATGTGCTTACAGGTGGAGAATTAGCAGCTGCTTGTATTATAGATTCAGTTTCAAGATTAGTAAAAGGTGTTATAAAGGATAGTTCATTAGATGAAGAGAGTTTTTGTAATTTTTTATTAGAGTATCCTCATTATACTAAACCTAGAATATGGAAAGGAATTAAGGTGCCTGATATTCTTTTAAGTGGTAATCATAAAGAGATTGCGAAATGGAGGTATGAAAAATCGTTAGAAATAACAAAAAATAGAAGACCAGATTTATATGAGAAATATATGAGGAGGAATAATGAACAAAATGCACAAAATAAATGAGATAATGAGAGATTATGTTAAGGAGTTTAAATTTAAAGTAGGAGATAGGGTAAAAGTTCATGTTAAAGTTTCAGAAGGTGACACAGAACGTATCCAAGTTTTTGATGGAATTATAATTGCTATAAGAGGTAGTGGAGTTTCTAAAACATTTACTGTAAGAAAGATTTCATATGGAATTGGAGTAGAAAGAATATTTCCTGTAAATTCTCCAAAAATAGCAAATATAGAATTAGTAAGATCAAATAAAGTTAGAAGAGCCAAACTCAACTATCTTAGAGATTTAAAAGGTAAAGCTGCAAGGCTAAAAGAACTTGGAGTTATTGCTGGTGAAGAAGAAAGATCTGTTGATGAAAATACTTCCTCTTTACAATCAACTTCTTAATTATAAATGCAGCATATAGTTTTAGATTTAGATTTAAAAAAATATTTTAAAAAGAATTATGTTATTGGAGTTGACGAAGTTGGAAGAGGACCTATTGCTGGCCCTGTTGTTGCTGTTGCTTGTATTATAAAGGATTATACCCATTCAGCAATAGAATTAATAAAAGATAGTAAAAAGTTAAATTCTAAAGATAGGGAAAAAATTTATAAATCTTTGATTTTTTCTAAAAATGTTGTTTTTTCATTCGAATATGCTACAGCTAAGGAAATAGATATTTATAATATTTTTAATGCTACATTTTTGGCTATGAAAAAGGCTGTTGAAAAAATTGTTAGAATTAACTCGTTATCAAGCGATGAATTTATTGTTGTTGTTGATGGTAATAAGAAAATACCTAATTTAAATTATGAGCAGATATCTATTGTTAAAGGTGATGATAAAAGTGCTGTTGTTGGTTGTTCTAGTATATTTGCTAAGATTTTAAGAGATAGGTGGATGAATTATTATGATAAACTATATCCTTGTTATGGTTTTGCTAAACACAAAGGATATCCAACAAAATATCATATAGATATGATAGAAAAGTATGGTCTTTCTCCTATTCATAGATTATCTTTTCAACCTTGTTCTAGAGTTCAGATATGAATTTTAAAGGTAAAGTTTATGAAAAAATAGCTCAAAATTATCTTGTTGAAAAAGGTTATAAGATAGTTGAAAAAAATTTTAATGTTAAAAATATTGGTGAAGTAGATATTATTGCTACTAAAGATGGGTGGTTAGTTTTTGTAGAGGTTAAAGCAAGAAAAAAAACATATTATTGTCCTCATGAAACTGTAAATAAATATAAGAAAAATAAAATCATAAAAACATCACTAGTTTATCTTAAAAAAAATTCAAAAATCTTATATGAAGGCATAAGATATGATGTTATCTCAATTGAAGATAACGGTTTAAAAGGATTGGAGATAACTCATATTGAAAATGTAATTTCTGATTTTAATAGGAAATATTATTTTTAAAGGAGTAATTTTTATGAAAGGTAAAAAAATGTATGAAGAAATAGAAAAAACTGCAGAGATAATAAAAAAAAGAATTAAATCTTTTAATCCTCAATATCTCATTATAATGGGAAGTGGACTTAAAAATGCAGTTCCAGATTTAGATAATTTAGAGATTATTCCCTATTCAGAGATTCCAAATTTTCCTATTCCAACTGTAAAAGGCCATGTTGGAGAATTAATATATGGAAAATTCAGAGATAAAAATGTAGTTATTATGAGAGGTAGATTTCATTATTATGAAGGTTATTCTATAAATTTTATATCTTTTCCTATAAGACTTTTTAACTATTGTGGTGCCTCAAAGCTTATTGTAACTGCAGCTGTTGGTTCGCTTAAAAAAAATATAAAACCAGGGGATATAGTAATTATTAAAAATCACATAAATCTTATGCATACAAATCCACTTATAGGTAATTACTATGAAAAATTTGGTGATATGTTTGTAGATATGTCTGAACCTTATAATATTTTGACTATAAAAAAAATTGAAGATAAATTAAAAACTGAAAAATTCAGTTATAAAAAAGGTGTTTATCTTGCTGTAAGTGGTCCTTGTTATGAGACTAAAGCTGAAGCTAAAATGTATAGAATTATAGGTGGAGATGTAGTTGGTATGTCTGTAGTTCCAGAAGTTATATCTGCTAAGCAGCTTAAAATGAATGTTTTTGGAGTTTGTTGGGTTTCCAACTATGTTCCTGGGATAGAAAATAAAAAAATATCTCATGATGATGTAATTAAAATGGGAGATGAAGCTGGCAAAAAAATTAAATATATTATTGAAAAAGTTATTGAATTGGATATCTTATAATTCAACGGGAGTTAATTTATGAAAATATTTAATATTTTAGTGAAAAAAAGAGATGGTAGAAAACTTGATTATAATGATTTTAAATTTATCGCAGAAGGTGCTAAAAATGGTACCATTGCTGATTATCAATTATCAGCTTTTTTAATGGCATGTTTTATAAATGGACTTGATAGTAGGGAAACCTCATACCTTACTAAAGCGATGGCTTTTTCAGGGAAAAGACTTAATTTAAATTCAATAAAAAAGCCAAAAGTTGATAAACACTCCACAGGTGGTGTTGGTGATGGAATATCCCTTGCCTTAGCTCCAATAGTATCTGCATGTGGTGTATGTGTTCCTATGATGAGTGGTAGAGGACTTGGACATACTGGAGGAACATTAGATAAACTTGAATCTATTAGTGGTTTTAGGGTTAATCTCAGTTATTCTCATATATTAAGGCAACTTAAAGCTATTGATTTATGTATGTTTGGGCAAACACAAGAGCTTGCTCCAGCAGATAAAAAGCTTTATGCTTTGAGAGATGCTACAAGAACTGTAGAATCAATTCCATTAATTGTAGCAAGCATACTTTCTAAAAAATATGCAGAAGGAATAGATTCACTTGTAATGGATGTTAAATTTGGTTCTGGTGCTTTTATGACCGATTATAAAAAAGCAAAAGAACTTGCCATTCATCTTGTAAACACATCAAAAATGCTTGGGATAAGACCTGTGGCTGTAATAACTAATATGAATTGGCCTTTAGGAAGGGCTGTTGGAAATGGTATAGAGATGGAACAGTCAATCAGAATACTGAAAGGTGAGCATATAGCAGATGATTTTGAAGAATTACTATATTTTTTATCAGGGTATATGATATATATTGCTGGTAAAGCATCTTCTGTTGAACATGCTATTTATATGGCTCAAGAATGTGTTAAGTCTGGTAGGGCACTTGAGAAATTTAGACAGATGGTGAAATGGCAGATGGGAGATGTAAGGGTTTGTGATAATCCTTCAACTTTTATTCCAAAAGGAAGAATTGTTTCATATGTGAGAGCAAACAGAGATGGTTATATTACTAAACTTGATGCAAAAGGTGTTGGTATAGCTTCTGTTGCCTTAGGTGTAGGTAGAATGAAAGCAGAGGATTGTGTGGATCTAACTGCAGGCATATGGTTTGAAAAAAAATATTCGGATTATGTTAAGAAAGGAGAAATAATAGCAAAAATATATGGATCAGATATAAAAAAAGTAAATGAATGTAAAAAGTTTATAATAAAATCTTTGGAAATAGATAAGAAAAGACCGTTTAAATATAAACTTATTTCTGAAGTTATATTATAAATGAATTTTGGAGGTATTAAATGCTTCATATATCAAAACATCCTCTTGTAATGGAGAAAATAAGATATCTAAGAGATAAAAATACCCCCTCTGATTTATTTAGAAGGGTTATGAAGGAATTATCTATCCTTCTTACTTATGAAGTAACTTCTGATTTTCCTACAAAAGAGCTTACAGTTAGAACTCCTCTTGATAAGGCTAGAGTAAAGGTTATATCAAAAGAAATTACAGTTGTAGGAATATTAAGAGCAGGGCTTGCTATGATGGAAGGTATTAGTGAAGTTATACCTTTTGCAAGATTTGCTCACATAGGAATATATAGAGATGAAGAAACGCTTAAACCAGTAAAATATTATTTAAGGCTTCCATTTAAGCTCTCTGAAAATATTGTGATAATAGTGGATCCGATGCTTGCTACAGGTGGTTCCGCTCTGGAAGCTATAAATATAGTTAAGTCCCATGGAGCGAAAAGTATTTATTTTATGTCTGCAATAGCTAGTAGATATGGTATTGATTTAGTTGAAAAATACCACCCTGATGTAAAAATATTTATAGCAGCATTAGATATGAAACTAAATTCACACGGCTATATTGTCCCAGGTTTAGGTGATGCAGGGGATAGAATGTTTAAAACTTCAAATTGATTCTATCTATTTCCATTTATTTTTATCAATTCTTGTAAGTTTATTATTTTTATATTGCTTCCTTTTCTTTTAATTATTTTTTTTTCTTCAAGTTTTTGAAGAGTCCTTACAACTGTTTCAATTCTTATACCGCATATTTCTGCAATATCAGATCTTTTAAGTTCAGAGATTTCTGGTTCTTTATTTGTATTAGTTGTAAATTTTATATGATTTATTAAAACTGAGGCTACTTTTTCATCTGCTGTTTGATATGCTATTTGAGCAAGTCTCATTTGAAGATATCCTATTTCGCTACACATAAGCTTCATTATTTCGAGTGAAAAATCAAAATCGCTTTTAAGTAGATCAATCCAAAATTCTTTTGGAAATATTGCTATTGTTGAATTTTCAGATACTTTCGCTGTAGCAGTATATATATCATCTCTGCATAAACATGCATATCCAAAGATAGAACCTGGTGTTCTTATACTAATTATCATTTGATTTCCCTTTGATGAAGTTTTATATATCTTTACTTTACCATTGCATACTATAAAAAAAGATTTTGGAATTTCCCCTTCTTGGAATATTATATCACCTTTTTTATGAAAACATATTTTTTTAAGTTCATTCCAATTTTTTTTTGTTAATTCATTTTTTATTTTTGAAAATATACAACACTCCTTACTTCTACAACTCAAACAATCAACCAATAACATTTTTAAATTTTTCCCCCTAACTACATATTGAAATTTTATAAAATAAATTTATATTTGTCAACAGTTCGAATCAAATCAAATATAATCTGACTATCATATGATACATCGCCTCAAAAATAACCTAACCGAAGGGTTGTATGAAAAACTGCCCTCTTTTAAGCATAAAATAAGCTTAAAGGAGGTATTATCATGGACAATTCTTTTAATTATTCGTTTCGTATGAAATACATTGAAAAACTCAAAAACCAATATCACAAATTGGATAGATTAGCTAAAAAAAAGGCTATAGATAATGCTGTTAGGATATTAGGTTATAATCGTAAGTATCTTATAAACCTGTTAAATAACTTTAAACCACATAATTCTTACAAGATAAAAGGTCAAGGTCGCGGTAGAAAATCTTCTTATACTTGCATCAAACATATAATATCTGACTTATGGGAACAATTTGGTTGTATATGGGCAAAACGGATTAAAGTGGTAATATCTGAAAACATAAACTAATTAGATAATTAGCGAATATAACTTAAAAGATGAAGAAATTAATCTTATAAGTAACATATCACCATCAACCATAGATAGGATTTTAA
>JAOAEH010000073.1 GCA_026416895.1 Elusimicrobiales bacterium | reverse complement strand
TGGTACAAGCTATAAATAAAATTGATGGAGAATTTGATGAAACAGATAGAGATAATTTTGAAGCGTTTGCATCTCAAGCAGCGATAGCAATAGAAAACTCAAGGCTTTTTAATAGTGTTAAATATGAAAAGTCTAAACTTGGAACATTGCTTGAGATGATAGATGAATGCATAATAGTAACTGATAACTGTGGTAAAGTGAAGATGAATAATAAAAATACTTTAAAATATTTTGGTATTGAAGATTTGAAAGGTTTAGATATAAAAGAAGTTTTTTCAGTTTTTAAATTTGATAGGAATTTAGAAGATATTTTTTCTTCTAAGACTAAGACGAGTTTTTTAATTGAGAGAGACTCTCCTAAAAAACTTGTTTTACGTGTATCATTTATACCTAAGGTTTTCGAGTATGAAATGGAGGCAGAAGAAGAGTTTATTTGGATATTTAATGATGTTACACAAGAATTTATTGAAGCGAAAATATCGAGAGAATTTCTTTCTTTAATTTCTCACAAAATTAAAACACCTTTAACTTCTATTTTAGGTTTTTCTCAGATTCTTAAAGAAAATTTTAATATTGATGATGAAAAGTTTAATAAATCAATAGATTCGATTATTTTAGCTGGGTTTAAATTAAATGATATTGTTGATAAGATGTTGGATTATTCTTCCATTGAAAATAAATTAGTTTCTGATCTAAATATAACAGAATTTAAGATTTCAGATCTTTTATCTTTAATTGTTGAAAAGTTTAGAAAAAAATATCCTGAAGTAAATTTTGAGAAAGAAATAATAGATGATTTTAGTTTAAAAGCTGATATGAGGTTATTGGAGAGGGCTTTTAGTGAAATAATATCTAATTCTATAAAGTTTAATTCCAAAAATAATAAAAAGATAATAATAACATCTAAACTAGATTGTAAAAAAAGAATAGTGCTTTTTTGGGATAATGGAGATGGTATACCTTATGAAGATATTGAAAAAGTTTTCGATAAGTTTTATCAGGTTGAAGCATATTTTACTGGTCAGACTGAAGGTATTGGTTTAGGACTTTCTATTGTCAAAAAGATATGTCAGTTGCATGGGTATGAGATAAAATTGAAATCAAAGCTTTCTCATTATACTCTTATTTCTATTCATCTTGATCCCCATAATTGATTTTTATTTGCCTTAATGCTTCATATATAACTATTCCGCATGATGTTGCAAGATTAAGTGACCTTATTTTTTCATTTTTTATTGGTATTTTATAAAGCTTGTGTTGGTATATAGTATAAAAATCTTTTGGGAATCCTTCTGTTTCGCTACCAAATACTAAGACTGAGTTTTTTGTATATGGTGCTTCCCAAAAGAGTTTTTTCCCTTTTGTTGATAAAAATATTAAATTTTCTTCATTTATATTGTTTTTAGTTAAAAATTCACTGAAGTTAGAATATATTTCTAAATTTACATATTCCCAGTAATCAAGGCCTGCTCGTTTCAAATGTTTGTCATCAAGAGAAAATCCTATTCTTCCAACTAAAACTAATGTTATATTATTTGCTGCACATGTTCTTGCTATATTCCCTGTATTTGGGGGGATTTGTGGATTTATTAAAACTACTTTCATATTTTAAAGTCATTCATATATTTTTTATGCCAGAGCTCTAATATTAGTATTGCCCAAAGTTTGTAGCCGTGATCTTTTTTGAAGTTTATATGTTCATTCCATAATTTTAACAATTCTTCTTTTTTGAAATAACCTCTATCTATAAAACCTCCTTTTATACAATTTTCTTCAAATATTTTTTTAAGTTCTTTTCTAAACCAAGGTCCAAGAGGTATTCCAAAACCCATTTTACCGCGGTTTTTAATTTCTTTAGGAAGCAAGTCAGAGAAAGTCTCTTTAAAAATATACTTTGTTTTTGAACCTTTTATTTTATAATTTGTTGGGAGTGAAAATGCAAACTCAACAAGTTTGTGGTCAAGCAAGGGAGATCTTGTTTCAAGGGAATTTGCCATAGAGGCCCTATCCATTTTTGTCATTAAACATTCAGGAAGATAACTGTTGTAGTCAAGGTATGTTATTTTTTTAATTATATCTACATTTGTCTCTTTAAGAAATTTTTTGAGATAATTATGGGCAGGATCTGAGTTAAAATATGATAAAAATTTTTCTGTTAAATAGTTTGTTTTTTCATTTATGTCAAAAAACGATATAGATGAAATATAAGCATCTTCAATGTTTTCTAGTAATAAAGCTTTTGACACTTTTCTTAGCTTCCAGATTAAATTATAAGGAGCATTTCCTTCAGGTATTTTTGAAACTAATTTTAATAAAATTTGTAATAATTTGTTTTTGGTTATTTTTTTGGATAGTTTATCTAATATATTTACAAATACATATCTGGAATATCCTGCAAAGGCTTCATCTCCCCCATCTCCATTTAATGCAACTTTAAGATATTTTGATGTTATTTTAGAAACGTAGAAAGTAGGCAAAGCGCTTGGATCTGCAAATGGTTCACCGTAAATTAATGGAATTTCTTCTACTACATCTATCATCTTATCTTTGATAATAAGTTCTGTATGTTGAGTTGAAAATTTTTCAGCTACTTTTTTTGCATATTTTAGTTCTGAAAATTTTTCTTCTTCAAATCCTATTGAAAAGGTTCTAATAGCTTTTGAGGAAACTTGACTCATAACTCCAACAACAATAGATGAATCTATTCCACCAGACAAAAATGCACCAATTTCTACATCTGCAATCATTCTTAATTTAACTGATTCAAAAACAAGATTTCTAAGCTTGTATTTTGCTTCTTCAAAATCTATATTTAAACTATAATTATGATCAATTTGCCAGTATTTATAAATTTGAAAACTGTGACTTATTATGTCAAAAACCATTATTTGTGCAGGTTCTAATTTAAATATGTTTTTGTATATTGTATATGGTGAGGGTATATATTGTAAGGTTAAATACATATTTATTGCTTCTAGATTGATTTCTCTCTTTATTCTTTTATCTTCCAACAGTGAATTAAGCTCTGAGGAAAATGCAAAAAAATCTTTACCTTTATAATAATAAATAGGTTTTTTCCCTAATCTGTCTCTTGTAAGGATAATTTTTTTTTCCTTTAAATCAACTAAAGCAATTGCAAACATTCCTCTGAGTTTTTTTGGAAAATCAATTTTTGTTTCTTCGTAAGTATGTATTATTACTTCAGTGTCTGAAGAAGTCTTAAATATGTGTCCTTTTTTCTCAAGTTCTTCTCTAAGCTCTCTAAAATTATAAATCTCACCGTTAAAAACTACTAAGATAGTTTCATCCTCATTAAATATTGGTTGGTGCCCCATTTTTATATCTATTATTGATAATCTTCTCATTCCAACCGCTATATTATTTTTTACAAAATACCCTTCATCATCTGGCCCACGATGAGTTAATTTTAAATTCATTGAAATAATTGTATCTCTATTAATTTTATTCCCCTCTTTTTCAATTATTCCACATATACCACACATTTTAATTCTCCTTTTTTGTATTTATTAGTTTTTTCATATTAACACCTTCAGTATAGATAAATATTAGTGAGGTAGTAGTAATAATTAAATAAGTAAGTATATGTATTAGTGTAGGGAAAAGTGTTGCTAGTTCTTTATTTATATTCCAAAGCATGCAGATTCGAGAGATTGCATATTCATAATTTCCAAAATAACCTGGCATAGAAGGAATACTTGCTGATAGAGAACCTGCTACTACAGTTATTGCTGCTTTTGGTAAGTCAATATTTTGTATAGATAATGATTTTGCAATTATATAGTTGTTTAAAACGTCAAAATTCCATTGAATTAATCCTGAAATAATTATTAATATTGTAATTTTTGTAGATTTAAAGCATATACCGCCATTTTTTATTTTCAAAATTATTGAATGAATTTTAGGGTGTTTGTATTCAATTTTTCTAAAGATTTTAGTCTTAAAGATTTTTTCAGAATAAACAAATAAGAAATATATTGTAAAAGTGGTTATTATTATGATAAATACACCAGTTTCTTTTGTGATAAAGGGTATATTTATGTTTCCTATTATTGAGTACCATATAAATATTATAAATAGGAATATAGTGTCTAATAATCTTTCTATAAATACAGTTGCCAAAGCTGTTGTTTTTGATAAATTGTAGTTTTTTGATACTAAAATCATTTTAGCTAACTCACCCATTCTAAATGGTAATATATTATTTATTCCTAAAGCTATTACCTCAAACTTAAAAAGTTTCATAATAGGAATTTTTGTTATTGGTATTAATATGAAATACCATTTCATAGTCCTAAATAGTAATTCAAAAAATGTAGAAATTATAAAAAAAGGGATATAGAGTATATTAATTTTTGACAAATATGAAAAGAAAATATCTATTTTTATATTTGAGAAAGTAAAGAAAATTAGAATTAAACTTATTAAAATGCCTATGCTTGATATTAACATATCTTTTAGTTTCATAATTGATTAAGTGGTCTTTCAAATTTAGTGGATAATTCTTCTTTGGTTATTTCTATAAGAGTAGGTCTTCCGTGTGGACATCTAAAAGGATCACTTGTCTTTGATAAATTTTGTATTAATTCTATTGCTTTTTTTTCTGATATGAATTCATTAAATTTTATCGATGATTTACATGCTTTTATAGCAATAGCATCTCTCTTTATTTCGTGTGGTATTAGTTTTGGTGTAGAGATTATTTCGCTTAGATATATAATCAATTCTTTTATTTCTGTTTCAGAAAAATCAAATAAATTTGGGTATGAATATACACTTATAGTTGACTGTGAGGTTTGATTTATTTCAAAACCAGCATCATTAAACCATTCTTTTAGTTCAATTATTTTTTCAATTGCAGATGTGTTCATTTTTATCTCTATTGGTATTGCTAAATTTTGTTTAACTACTTTTTTTGATTCAAGTTCATTTATATAATTTTCAAATGTTATTCTTTCTGCTGCTGCATGTTGATCCAAGAGAATTATTGAGTTTTCTGTTTCAAATATGAGTATTTTTGAAAATGCCTGACCTATAAACCTTATTTTTGAGCTTGTGTATAATTTTTTTTCGTTATTTTCTGATTCATAAATCATATCTATAAAATTTTGCTCAGTAAAAACATTTGTTTTATAAGGTTTATACTCTTCTTTAAGGTTTAGTTGATGTGATGGATTATTTTGAAAAGATGATAATTTTGATAGTTTTATATTTTCATTTATTGTTTTTTGAGTGAGGTTGTATATAGTTGAATACATTATTGAATCATCTTTGAATTTGACTTCTCTTTTTTGTGGGTGTATATTTACATCTATTAAAGAAGGATTTATATTTATTATTACTACGAAAAATGGGTATTTGTTAGGATTTATCTTTTCAAAAGCGTTGTATATTGCTGATGATACTATTTTTGATTCTACAGCTCTCTTATTTATATATATATAAGTCTTTGTTTTTGAGGGTAAAAGTTTTTCTGGTTTTGAGATAAAAATTTGAATTTCAAATTCATTATTTGTTATTTTAGATTCTATTAAATCATTTTTTGAGATGTTTAAAATTTTCTCTATTCGGTTTAAAATATCCTGGGATCTATCTAGCTCATAAATTCTTTTACCATCAATAGTTAGACTAAATTTTATATTTGTATGTATAAGAGATATTTTTTCAAAAATATTTAATATCGATGACTTTAAAGTTCTATCTGATTTTAAAAATTTTAATCTGGCTGGTGTATTAAAAAATAAATCTTTTACCTCAACTATAGTTCCCTTTAAAGGAGGTGCAGGTGAGATTTGAAAATTTGAAAAATCTCCTCCACTCGCAGTAAGTTTCCAACCATGTTCAGAATTTCCATCATAGGTAGTTATTGTTATTTTTGATACTGAGAATATTGAAAATAATGCTTCTCCTCTAAATCCATAGCTTGATAGCTTTTCTAAGTCATCAAATTTTGTTATTTTGCTTGTAGAATGTCTATATAAACATAATTTTAAATCACTTAAACTCATACCACAACCATCATCACTTACTCTAATTAGTTTTTTTCCAGTTCCTTCAATTGTTATTGAAATTGTTTTTGAATTAGCATCTATAGAATTTTCTATTAATTCTTTTATTACAGAGTGCGGACCATCTATAACTTCACCTGCTGCTATTTTAGAGGAAGTTAAATTATCAAGTATTTTTATAGGCATAAGAAAATTTTATCAAAATTAGATTATTGGAGTATTTTATTTTTTGAGTGGTAATGATATAGTAAATGCAAATGTTATCATACAACTAACTATACATAACCAATATCTCAATATTGAAGATTGTCTTTCAGTAGTGAGAATTGGTATTTGGTCAGTTATTGTGTCATATTCGTTTAATTTAAGAATTTTTTTTATAGTTCCATCTGGATATATTATAGCTGATATCCCATTGTTTGCTGCTCTAATCAATACACGTCTATTTTCTATTGCTCTCAATATAGCAGCTGCAAAGTGTTGATAAGGAGCAGATGTAGTTAGATACCAACCATCGTTTGTTATATTTATTATAAAGTCTATAGATTCTTGGGGAAAAAATAGGTATTTAAATATTGTTTCATAACATATTGTTGGAGCAATATATTTGTTTTTGAAAATAATTGGTTTTTGAGAAAAACTTCCAGGTTCAAACTCTCCTAAACTTCCTATAACTGATATATATTTGTTAAGAACTCCTCTCATTGGTACATATTCACCAAAGGGAACTAAAACTCTTTTATGGTATTCTCCTTCTATATTACATTGTGGAGAAAGAATATAAAGAGATACATGTTTGGAGTCTTTTTTGGATACAGAACCAACTATGTGATATGTAGATGATATTTTTATATTTTTACATAACCATTCAAACACTTCTGGATCATCTATCCAACCGTATAATGCATTCTCAGGCCATATTATCAGATTTGGTTTTTGAAGAGAAGCATCTTTGATTAATTTTTCTATTTTAGTTTTTATGAGATCTATATAATTTGGATCCCATTTGATATAGAAATCTATAGAAGGTTGGATTATGGAAACTTTGATAAACTCTTTTGAATTTATAATTTTATTTTTAATATCTTTAGAAGCATAATATCCTATTAAATGTGAAGATACTATTAATAAAATAGCTGTTAAGAAATTGTTTATTTTTGTTTTTGTATTTTTTGATATAAGTCCGTAAGCAAAAAATATGTTTATGATAACTATTAAATATGTTATTAAATATGATTGTCCATATGAGGCTAAAGATATTATTAGGGGGTTATTCCATTGAGAATATGCTAGCTCAAACCATGGAAAATATGCTATAAATTTCGTTATTTCTGTTTTTAAAAAATCTATAACTATCCATATAGAAGGAGTTATTAAAATAATCATTTTGCTACCAAAAATTTTTGCTTGATAAGTAAAGAGAGATATTATTATAAATTCAATTGATAATATTGAAGAAAGTAGAATTAAGGATATTATTGATAATACTAAGTTTACTTCTCCAGCTTTGAGAGTTGGAACTATCCAGTATAAGATGAAAATATAAATAAAGAAACCGGTAATAAAGCCGTAAATTATTGCTTCTTTTTTTGATTTAGTATTTAAAATTAAAATTAGATATGGTACTAAGGCTATAAAAGTTAATGGATAGAATGATATTTTAGGATATGATATAAATACAAGAAATCCTGTAAAAAAGGCATATAAAATATTTTTTAATAACATTCTTATAAATAATTATATATAAATTTTACCCAAAAGTCCTATTTATTTATAGGACAGCTGGATAAAATTTAATATAAAGTTTTGAACTAATAAAGTATAATAGATTTATGGAAATGTTTGAAAATAGATGGT
>JAOAEH010000050.1 GCA_026416895.1 Elusimicrobiales bacterium | reverse complement strand
TGTTATCTCCATACAACCTTCTCCTTATCATTGATGTTTCTGGCAAGCATCTAATAAGCTAGCCATATTTCTTATTATACAATTTTTAACTTAAAAATAAAACGATATTTATTTTTCAAGGCATTAAAACATTTATCTATTAAATTTTTATCATAACTGATTCCAAAAACGCTAGAACCTGAACCACTCATAAGAGACATCACTCCAAATGACGAAATTTCTTCTTTTAATTCCTTTACTTTTTTTTCAAGTTTAAACGCAGAAGTTTCTAGTCTATTAAATAAATATTTTGAAAAATCAACTTTTCCATATCTTTTTAATTCATCAACAAACTCATAGAATAAATTTAAATCTGCTATATAATTATAATCCATATTAGAATAAACTTCCTTTGTTGATAAAAAAATATCAGGAAAAACTAAAATTACATATGGCATTTCTGCTTTAATATCTAAATCTTCAATAATTTCTCCCCTTCCTTTTCCAACAGCAATTTTTTTAGCCTCAAAAAAAAACATTACATCGCTTCCTAATTTTAAAGCTATATCTCTAACTTTATTTTTATCAATACCATAAATATCACACATCGCCAAAAGAGTTGAGGCACAATTAGAAGAACCTCCGCCAAGCCCCGCACCCTGAGGTATGTTTTTTTCTAAATAAATATCAAATCCATCCTTAATTTCAAATTTTTTTTCAAATTCTAATATTGCTTTATATATGAGATTATCATCTTTTGAAATATCATTAAAATTAACATTATTTTTTATAAATATATTAATTTCCTTATCCTCTCTTTTACTAAACCTTATCTTATCAAATAAAGATACTCTTGAAAATAAAGTAACTATTTCGTGATATCCATCTTTCCTTTTTTTGCAAACCTCTAGAAAAAGATTTATTTTTGCATAAGATAAACATTCGTAATTCATTCTTTTATCTCCATATTATCAACATAAACTTCAACCATATTAATTCCATCACCAATAATAATTTTTTTCGGATAGATGAATTTTTTATCACTAGTTAAAGTAAATTCATCAACCAATAATTTATACTTATCTTTACCATTAGTATAAACAAAAACATCAAAAAATATAAAATTCCTCTCATTTTTTAACTCTAAAATATCCTGTTCCTCAAAAACTCCTTTAAATATAAAATTCGAATTATTGATATCTTTATTAAATTTTTTTTCAAAAAATATGTTTCTAAAGTCTAAAAATAATTTGAGTAAATTCAAAGAATCTTTTAATTTTTTTTCATATTTATTAAGATTTTGGTAAGATGAAAAATCAATTTTTTCTTTAAAATTAACTTCTAAAATAGATAACATAAGTGGACCTAATAGTTTAAATTTTGAAACATCAGGTTTGTTTACAAAAATAAAAGGAAAAGTATAATTAAATCTCTTATGAAAAAGGAATTTTTTATATTTAAATGAAACCTTCAAATTACCATATAAAACATAATATTGCGGAAGATTTTGAATAAACTTATCTATAACTAAACTTAAATCTACTTTACCTATAATTTTTTTAATTGAATCATTAATTATCTTTTTACGGTTATAATTATCAAAAAGAAATGATTTAATATACAAATCAAAAGCTTCATTATATTTTCCTAAACCTACAAAAATATCAGCTTTATGTTCAAATATTAAAGCATCAGTTTCACCAGATAAATTCATAAAATACTCAGCTTTCTCTATATATTCATATGCTTTTTGATAATTGCCTTTTTTATAATAAGCCCAAGCTAAAGAATCCAAATACGCATAATTAGTAGGCTCTTTTAGTAAGGCCATTTCGATCATCTCAAAAGGTGACGGTAAAGTTATTGAGTCAATTTCAACTTTTTCATCAACTATATCTCTATCTATTAAAGAATATCCAAGATAATTTAAAACATTAGCATCATAAGGATTTTTTGAAATCAAATATCCAAAATGCCTTTTAAAACATTCAACATCATTTATTTTTTCACATATAACTCCAAGATTATATCTAACTTCATAAAAATCATCCTTAGTTGAAACTACAACTTCAAAATATTTTTTTGCTTGTAAATAATCTTTCATATCCATCTTACCTAATCCGAGATAATATGCTACTTCATAATTATCAGGCCATTTTTGATAGGCTTTCTCAAGTATATTTACTGCTTTCTCTGTATTTCCCATCATTATTTCATAATAACTCATTCTAATAACGTATTCTACATATTCCTCCCAATTATCTATCTGAGAAAGATATTTAGATGCTTCACGATAATTTTTTTTATTTTCTTCTAGAATAGCAAGTAAAAAAAGAGCTTTCTCATTTTTAGGATTATAATTTATTAAAGATTTTAAATATCTTTCTGCTTCTTCAATATTTCCTCTTGATACATATATTTCAGACAATCTCAATAAAACTTCACTGTTATATGGTTCAATAGAGAGTATTTTTTTATACTCATCTATTGCCTTATCAATATCTCTTTCTTCCTCCCAATATAAAGCCATAAAATAATATGGTTTTATAGAATTTGGATCAGCCTTAATAGATTTGTTTATATATTCAATGACTTTTTTGTTATTTTTCTTCAAAGAATACAAAACAGCAATATTATAATAAACATCGCTAGCTAAACTAGGATCTATCTCTAATATCTTATTAAAATAATTTAAAGCTTCCTGGGTATCATTAACATTTAATAGAGCTAATTGATAATATGCTTCTATATTTTTAGGATCAATCTCAATTGCTTTTTTATAAGCCATCTTTGCTTGTTCTAAATTTCCCTCTTGATTTTTAACTGCAGCATATAAGATCCAGTTATCAGCATTATTAGGTTCAAGTTCTATTACTTTTTCTATATTTTTAGAAAGTTTATCTAAATCTATCTGATTAGTTTTATATCCTTTTAGTGCTAAATTGTAAAGATATTTATATAGAAAAGGATCCTTTTCTTTTAAATTAATTTTTTCAATTATAAAATAACTTGTAGCATAATTTTCCATCTTCTCATAATAAAGAGCATCAACAAAATCAGAATAAGGTGATGAAAAAGCATAAAATACCAAGAGCATAAAAATCTTCATAAAATTCCTCCTTTCATAAAAACCTTTCCATCATTATAGCATCATATTTAAAATCATAGTATTTTTTTCTTATATTATAAATACTAAACCCATATTTTTCATAAAGTTTAATAGCAGCAACATTATTTTCATTTACTTCAAGAATTAATCTTTTAATATTAAACTTTTTTGAAAACTCAAACACTTTACTTAAAAGTAAACTAGCAATTCCTCTCCTTATAAATTTTTTAGAAACAACTAACGAGTTTATTTCAATCTCATTAAAGATAACCCAAAAATTTATAAATCCGCATATTTCATATTCTATCTCTGCAACAAAAGTATAAGAATTTTCCTTTTCAAATTCTTTTATAAAACCATCTCTTCCCCAACATGAATAATAATTTTTCCATTCAGATTCAATTAAAATTATTTTATCGATATCTTTAACTGTAGCCTCTCTTATAACTATCATTTAGAAGTTTCAAATTTAGCTGGTTTCAGATATATAGGCTCATATTTTTCGCATAGAAAATAAAATGAAGAATTTATTATATTTGATGGAATTATCTTCATCAGATTAGTAGATGGAAAAGAAATATTTTCATTTTTTTCTAATAAACTCAAATCAATATCAAACTCGTCTTTATCATATATAACAACTCCTTTAAAATTTCTAAGTTCATTTATAATATCCTCAAGTAAAAGCCATCTAGGTTTTTTATATTCAAAAAGCTTTTTTTTCCTTATTTTATAAAATCCAAGATAATACTCATTTTTAAAAGCATGAGATATAATTGCAATATCTTTATCTGAATTATCTTTCTTAAAAACATTGTAAGAAAGACATCCAAACACATCAACACCTAAAACCTTACATTTTGAAAGAGCTTGATACACAGTAGCAAAGGTATATATCGACCTTATTGCAGTAAATCTACCCGGACCTCTAACAATACAAATTGTATCTATATCTTTAAATGAAGAATCCATCTTACTTAACATTTTATTGAATTGTTTAAAAATAATATCATCAAAATTTACCAGTTTTCTTGAAAATGAAATTTCTTTATCTCCCTTTCTTAAAACTATTTTCAGAAAAGTTGAATAACAAGATAACCCACATATAACATCCTTATTCATATTTTAAAACCTCTATTTTTCTAGCACTTATATTTAAATTATTAAAATATATTCTTACAACATAAGGACTGAAACTTATATATTTTTCTATTTTATACGGCCATTCTATCATTACTACATTATTTCCATCTAAATATTCAATTATCTCATTAAAGTCATAAATTCCACAAACCCTATAAAAGTCACAATGAACTAAATTAAACTTACTTGTTTTATAAGTTGAAATTAAAACAAAACTTGAACTAATAACAAGCTCATTTGAACCAAGTCCCTTGATAATTCCATTTACAAATGTAGTTTTACCTACACCGATTTCTCCTTCAAGCAAAACTAGATCACCTTTATTAAGTGTTTTTGAAAAATTTGAGGCAAAATTTAGAGTATCATCCTTAGACAAGCTTCTAAAAGTGTTCAAATGTCTCAATATTTTTTTCTTCATAATTTAATATCTCCACTCCTCTACCTTCTTCAAGATGTCCAATTTTAAAAAGATAAGGCAAACTTTTTTTTAAAATTTCAAAATTCCTAGGTCTAACTGTAAAAACAGGATTATAATCATCACTTGATATAGATGCCTTAAAAATATAATCAACATTTTTCAATTTTTCTTTTACGTAACTACTAGAAGTTTTAACTACAAGATTTTTATCTATAACAGCTTTAAGAGAATTACTCTCTGCTATTATCTGAACACTTTTATACAATCCATCTGAATTATCAATCATCGATGTAGCAAACAAAGAAAGCTTCTTTCTAAAATTATCAAATAATGGAGGTTTTGAAAACAAATCTATAAGTTTTTCATCACTTTTTGTAATATCTATTCTTTTTTTATTTTTCATAATTTCCACAGCCACATAAGAAAAACCTGTTTTACCTAAAATGCATATAAAATCTCCTTTTTCTGCTCCCTTCCTTTTAACAATTCTATTTTTTTTTACTTTACCAATTAAAGTCATTGTAAAAAAAAGAGTTTGACTTTTTACTAAATTACCTCCAATATTTTTTATATTAAATAAATCTAATTCCTTCTTAAGAGCTTGTAGAAAATTTTTTATCCATTGATCTCCTATCTCATCATTTAAACCAGCAGTAACTAAACAATAAAGAGGTTTTGAGTCTCCCATTGAGTAAATATCACTAACATTAATCCTAACCAACCTTGATGCTACTTCATTTGGTTTTAAAAAATCAGCGATAAAATGAGTATTATCTACCATATCATCAGTAGTAATTACAAGATAATCTTGCTGATCATAATTTACTACAGCACAATCATCTCCTACACCAATAATTATCTTTTTATCCTTATAATCAAAAAATTTATAAATATATGAAAGAATATCTTTTTCTTTCATGTCTTGATTTTTTTAATAGCAGAAGGTATAAAACTAATAATATCCCTTGCTATAACTCCATAAGGAGTAAATTTTTCTGACGCTAATTTTCCACAAACAGAATGTAAAAAAACACCACAAATTGCAGATTCAAAACCATTTTTTTTATCAAAACCAGACATCTTACCTTTTTGTACCCATATCCCACCTATCAACCCACTAAGTATATCACCACTTCCTGCTTTAGATAAACCAGAATTTGGAGCATCAAGAATAAAAAAATTATTTGAATCTGATACAATAGTATTGAAGGATTTAAGTACTACAATACAACCTGTTTCATTTGACAGTTTTTGTACAAGTTTTTTAGGCTCATCTATACTAAAAAAACGTTTAGCTTCACCAATATGCGGTGTTAAAATAGCAACTTTTTCTTTTAACACAGAAATGTTTTTTGACATCGATATAGCATTTAAACCATCAGCATCAAGTAAAAAAGGTTTCTTTATGTTTTTTATAACCTCAACAATAAAATTTTGAGTATCTTTTTCCCTACCAATTCCAGGGCCAAATATAATCAAATCAGGTAAAACATTTTCTACTAAATTCAAAAATATATCTATATCTTTTAAAGAAAAAAAATCTTTCCCTCTACCACTAAAAACAATAGACTCCGGAAGAGATATTGAAATATCATTCTTTATAGAAGATGGTACAAATGTATACACCAAACCACATCCAACTTTAAGAGATGCAACAGATGCAAAATAAACAGCACCAGGCATTGAAAACGAACCACCACAAACAATTATCTTACCAAAATCACCTTTATGGGATTTATCATTTCTTATTGGAAATAATTTCCTTACATAATTAATATCTATTTTCTTAATCATAATCTTTAATACATACAGCTACTGCGTAATCTTTAATATGACTTATGCTAAGCAAACATTTATCTTTTTTACCATCTACGAAAACATTCAAATCACCGTCTTCATTTAAAATTTCTATTTTGTTTAAGTTTGGTATTTTTTTGTTATGAATACATTTTATATATGCCTCTTTTGCAGCAAATCTTGCTGCATACCTTTGAGCCTTATCTTTAAAAGACTCACAATATTGAATCTCTTTATCTGAAAAAACCCTGTTTAAAAACATTTTATTCTTTATAAGTCTTTTAATTCTTTTAACATCAATTATATCTATGCCAATTTTCATACATTATGAAAACTTACTTCACAGTAACACTTTTAGCAAGATTTCTAGGTTTGTCTATATCAAGACCCTTTTTAAAAGCTACATAATAAGCAAAAATCTGAAGAGGAATGACAGAAGTAACAGGACTAAACCATTCAGAAACTTTAGGAACTATTATCTTCCAATCAGCTCTCACATATTTTGAAGATACATCATCACATAAAGCTATAACTTTTGCACCCCTTGCTTTAACTTCTTCAATATTGGATCGCATAAGCTCCAAATCACTAGTAGATAAAGAAATTGCAACAACAGGCATTCCTTCATTAATTATTGCAATAGGCCCATGTTTCATTTCTCCTGCAGCATAACCTTCAGCATGAAGATAACTAATTTCTTTTAACTTCAAAGCACCTTCTAATGCTATGGGATAATTTATTCCACGAGCAGTATATAAGAAATCATTTTTATCAGATACATCATCAACTATTTTTTTTATATACTCTTCTGATTTAAATATTTTCCTTATTACTTTAGGTATTTCAATAAGTTCTTTTGCATACTCTCTTGCTTTTGTTATTAAGAGTTTATCTCTTTTATATGCTATATGTAGCAAAAGTACATATAAAGCGGCAAGTTGCGATGTAAAAGCCTTTGTAGAAGCAACCGCGATCTCAGGTCCACAATGAGTATATAAAACCCAATTAGCTTCTCTAGAAACAGTTGAACCCACAACATTTACAATAGCAAAAATTTTGTTTCCATTCCTTTTAGCAATCCTAACTGCTTCAAGAGTATCAGCTGTCTCTCCTGATTGTGTAATAACACATACAAGAGCATTTTTATCTAAAACATTTTGCCTATATGGGAATTCACTTGCTAAATCAGCATCTGCTGCTATACCAAAACTTTCAAAAAGATATTTGCCACATAAACAAGCATGATATGCTGTACCACAACCAACAAAATGAATATGTGAAAAACTTTTTAAATCATTATCACTTATTCCAGTTTCTCTTTCAAACAAATTAGAATCTACTGGTAAAACTCTTCTCATTATAGTATTTTCAAATCCAATATCTTGTTCAAATATCTCTTTAATCATAAAGTGCCTATAACCACCTTTTTCTGCCATTTTTATATCCCAAGATATTAAGCTTATTTCTTTATTTTTCTTTTTACCATTTATATCAAAAAAAGCAATATTTTTTGGATCTAAAAAAACAATCTCATCATCATCTACAAAATAAGTTTTTTTTGTATATTCTAAAAAACCAGCTACATCCGAACTAACAAAAAACTCTTCTTCACCAACTCCAATAACCAAAGGACTAAATCTTCTTGCAGCAAGTATAACTCCTGGTACTTTAGACCACATAACAGCTAATGCAAAGCTACCTTTTAATTTCGAAACAACATCAATAAAAGCTTTAAAAAAAACTGGTTGCAAAAATTCAGATTTTATTATGACTTCTTTTCTTAAATTTTGATTAATTAATTCTTCAATAAGATGAGGTATTACTTCAGTATCAGTTTCTGATTTAAAATCATGTTTATTTAATTCTGTTTTAAGCTCCAAATAATTTTCTATTATACCATTATGAACAACCACAATTTCATTTCTACAGTCTGTGTGAGGATGAGCATTCTCTTCTGCTGGAATTCCATGAGTCGCCCATCTCGTATGAGCAATACCACAAGAAACATTTTTATAATTCTTTTCTAAAACTCTTTGAACTAGCAAATCAACTCTTCCTTTAACCCTATCAAGCTCTATTTTCCCTTCACAATTTAAAACTGCACTTCCACACGAATCATATCCTCTATATTCAAGCCTTTTAAGCCCATTAATTAAAACTTTAACAACATCCCTTTTTGTCCCAGTATATCCAATTATACCACACATAAAATTAACTTATTAACTCCTTCATCTGACTAACAGCAGTTTTAAGCCCTACAAAAATTGATCTAGCAATTATTGAAAAACCTATATTAAGACAATCCATACCAGTAATCTTTGCAACTGGTCTAACATTATAATAATCTAAGCCATGTCCAGCATGAAGTCCCATCTTAAGTTCTTTCACAAGATATGATGCAAGTTGTAATCTTTCTAGTTCTTTTGCCTGATTCTTTTTTCCCCAACTTTCAGCATAGGTTTTAGTACATAACTCAACTACATCTGCTCCCATTTTATATGCCGTTCTTATGTAGTTTGCTTCAGGATCAAGGAATAAACTTACTTCTATTCCTTTATCAGAAAGTGTTTTAATTATCTTCTCCATTTCTTTAATCTGATTTTTATCAGATAACTTCAAACCACCTTCAGTAGTTATCTCTCCCGGTCTTTCAGGAACCAAACATACTGAATCTGGAAGGTATTTTAAAGCGACAGAAAGCATCTGTTGAGTTGGTGCCATTTCAAGATGAACTAAACATTTAAC
>JAOAEH010000029.1 GCA_026416895.1 Elusimicrobiales bacterium | reverse complement strand
AAATCTTTGCTTTTATTCTTCCACCACAATATCCTATTACTCCTTTTATTCTATTTATAAGACAATTTCTTGGACACAAATCACATTTTTTAAGCTTTTCATACAACTCATCAGATATTTTTATAATTTGTTCTAAATTTGTATTTAGATATAACGGTTTCATTGTTTATAAATCAAATTTTATAAAATATAAACAAAAATTATTAGAATTTAAAAAATTACAATTTAGGTAAGTTCTAGTGTTTTAAAAATGATTCTATAGAGATAATAATTTCAGATATATAAAAATTCTTTATTCAGAACTACTATGAAAAAGTATGTTGTTTGAAAAATATACTGTGTTGATGAAAGTCCATTTTAAGTGACAAAATCCTTTCTGAAGAAAACTTTTTTTAATATAAACTTGATTGTTTTTTGATTAATCATTTATAAATATTTGAAATATTTCTGTTAATATGTTAGTATGATAATTATTTTTTGTGGTTTGTTAGCTTTAAATTTTGTAGGATATCAAAATTTTAGTCCTGAATTTATTAAAGATTTAAATAGAATGATTAAAAACTATAATGTTAAAAAAGTACTTATACTACCACTTAGAAAAAATGGTTATATTGAAAAACACGAAGTAAAATATATTCAAGATAGTTTTTTAAAGTCTATCACTTCATTTTCAGATATAGAAATAATTGAACCTATAGCTTACAATGAAAATGCTACAGATATAGATTTAATAATAGCTGGAGATTTATATAAAAAATTTGATGAATTTGAATTATTTATAAAACTTATTGAACCAAAAAGCAAAAGTATTATCAAAGTTTTAAAATCTAATTTTCCTAAAGTAGTTTTTGAAGAAGAACTATTTAAGATAGACTTTCAGGAGTTACAAAATTTCAATAATATGTTTTTAGAAGAAATAAATTTTAGATACTCTATATCGGATGATTGTCAAGTCCTTATTAAAAATATTTCAGAAATTCAAAAACAAAATATTGATTTAAAAGCTCGTTATATAGTATGGAAATTTAAACAAAACTCTAATTTTTTGAATGAGATTAGAAGAAATCCAGGTAGTGAATTAATAGATGAAGAAAGTAAAGAAAAATTTTTCTTAATTTTGAAAAAATATTGGAATAATGATATTGTTCTTTCTGATATGGAAATAAAGAAAATAAATGAAATAATATCAAAAGAAGAAGAAGTATTTAACCAATGTGGTTGGAGATAAAATGTATAAAATTGCATTTGTTGATGATGATATAAAATTAGTAGAACTTTCTAATAAAATTTTTTTAAAAAATAATTTAAATCTTTTTTATTTTAATGAAGGAGTCAAATTTTTAGATTTTGTTAAAAGAAATAAAGTTAACTTAGCTATAATAGATGTTGAGCTTAGAGATTTTAATGGTATTGATATTCTTAAGTTATTAAGATTAAAGGATAAAGACATTAATATTATAATGATAAGCGGTTTAGAAATTGATGAATTTGAATGCTATAAATTTGGAGCAGATTATTTTATTAAAAAACCAATTTTGTGGCAAGAATTAATAGCAAGAGTTAAAAATTTTATTGAAAGAGATAAATATTTTAAAGGTATTAGTCCTTTAACGGATTTACCATCTTCAATATTTTTAGAAAAGTATATAAGGAATTTGATAGAAAATAAAGAAGTTTTTGTTTATATGGATTTAGATATAGATAGTTTTAGAAAAATAAACGAAATAATGGGTTACGAATTTGGAGATTTTGTTTTGAAAAAATTTTCATTGAACTTAGAAGAAATTATAAAAGATTATAAATATTCTTTAGCAGCACATATAAACGGTAATAATTTTAGTGTTATATGTAGGTGGGAAGAATGGAACAAAATCGCAAATGAAATATCAAAACTTTTTTATTTTAATTTTTATAAGGTTTTAAAATCTAAAATAAGAAGTAATATAACATTATCAATTTCATGCGTATCAAATAAATATAGAAAAATAACAAATTATGGCCAAATAATTAGTATTTCTTCTGAGATTAAGAAATATCTAAAATCATTTGTTCCTAGAAAATATAATATGATTCTTTTTGATAGAAGAAAAAATTAAAGTTCAATCATATATTACGGATAATAATTAATAGAATGTAATATTTGGTTTTATTATGGAAAAGGTATTAATTTTAAAGGAAAAAAAAGATGTATCTGATTTTTTAGAAAATTTGAAAAGGGATTTAGTAAACAATTTTGAAGTAAATGAGACAACTCCAAAAGATTTATTAAAATTAGATTATGATATATTGATCATTTTTGGTAGTGAAAGTTTTATTAAAGAATATGAAGAATTTTCCAGCTTAGTTGTTTCTATCAATTCAGAAACTAATGTTATATATATAAAAAATGAAAATATAAAGTTTAGAGTAGAAAATATATATAATCTAGTTGGATATATTAAAATATTGCAAAATATAGATGCTAAAAAGTTTTTCCCAGAAATAGTTTTTTATAGTTCAAATCTCGAAATTGACTGGCCATGGTATTTAAAAAACAGAACAATTGAAAAAATATTAAATATTCCATTTAAAAATTTTAGAGATGATCCTTATTTGTGGAAAACTAGAATTAATCCTCAGCATATTGAAAGGGTTAAAAAAAGAAAAATGTTTTTACTTTCTGATTCCAAATGTGAATTTATGTTTCAAATACAAGATTATGAAGGAAAATTAGTATGGTTTTTAAGTAAAGAGATTTATATTCCTAGTTTAAGCAAAACTGCGGGATTATTAATAAATATAGATAATATTAAAAAGACAATAGATAAACAAACAATAAATCTTAAGATGGATTTTTTGCATGAATTTTTAAGTGTAACTACTCATCAGATAAATAATTTTTTGTCATCAATTATAGGATATTTAGAAGTAATAGACAAAAAAATAAATAAATATCCCGAAATTTCTAATGAGTTTAATGAATTGAATAATTCTATTAAAAAGTTAATTGAAGTAGTTAACAGATATACTATGTTTTCTAATAGAATTATTTTCAAAAAAGAAAAAATAAATATATCAGAACTTATAGATTATGTGAAAGAGGTTATAAGGTTAGTTATAAGAAAGGATATAAAAGGTATAATTAGGATAGATGAGAAAAATCTTTTTGTTGAAGCTGATCCAATAATTCTTCAGCAAATAATATATGGTTTGTGTGCATATTTATCTGAGTTTATAATAGATGGTGGAGAATTAATAATTTCATTAAGAAGAGAAGAGAAAATTATTATATCTTCGGTTTCAAATCTTGAAACATCAGCAAGAAATTTTGCTGTTATAAATATAGCTGGTAGATGTAATTCGTATGATTTAAAAAATTTAAAGGATTTGTATTTTATTATAAATAATACTGATACTGAGAAAATATATAGTTACTTTTCTTTTCAATCTATAGAAAAGAATATTGAAAAACTTGGTGGGTGGTTGAAAATAGACAAGTTAGAAGATTTTTTATTTTTTGAATTTAAAATTCCACTTTATGATGTTGAAAAAAGTTTAGTAGAAAGAATACAATATCAAAAAGTATTATCTCACAAAGTAAAAAAGATTTTGATATGTGAGGATGATGAAGGCTTGAGAAGATTTGTGGAGAGAATATTAAAAGAAAATGGTTATTTAGTGGTTTCCTGTTCAAAGATTAATGAAATGATTAATATATTAAAAAATGAAAATATTGATTTAATATTTACTGATATTGAATTGGAAGATGGAAATTCTTTTGATTTAATAAATCGAATAAAGATGAGTTATCCCCAAATAAAGATAATTTTTAATAGTGGTTATGTTGATAGTAAATCTAGATGGTATGAAATTGAAAAAAAAGGATTTAAATTTATTCAGAAACCCTATACTATAAGAGAATTAATAAATACTATTGAAGAAGAATTGAATAATTAAATGAAAATTTCATTTTTATTACCAGATATAGGTTATACTGGTGGCAGTCAAGTAATATATGAAATAATGGATAGATTATCTCAACGTGGGCATGAAATATATCTTGTAACTCCTTCAACGGTAATAAAATGGGATGTAGGTTTGAAAAATTTAATTAGAAAAGAATTTCAAAATACTCAGCTAAAAGCTTTTAGTGCAATTGATATTGATTCTATAGTTAGAGATTTTTCAAATGAGTTTTTATCATTAGATAGTTCATTAAATAGTAATTTACCATTTTATTTTTTTGTAATAGGAAAGATAACTGATTCTTTTTTAGATAAGTTACCTCAGTCTGATTTTATAATAGCAACTCATAATATTACTGCATATGCAGCTTATTATAATAAGAATAATGCTATACCAATATATTTTATTCAAGGATTTGAAGAAAAGTTTTATACAAATGATTTGATAAAAAAAACAGCTAGATTAACTTACCAATTGCCATTAATTATTATTTCTAATTCAAAAGAATTAAGTAAGAGAATATATAAAATGTACAAAAGAAAAAGTCTGATTATATATCCAGGAGTAGATACTTGTGTTTTTAAGCCGAAAATAGATCCGGAGATAAAATATAATATTACAAAAAAACACTTAGATATATGTTATTATTTTTCTAAAAATCCTTTAAAGGGTTCCTTATATTTTTTTAAATTTATAGAAGAATTGAAAAAAATTCCGACAATTCCTTTTAAAATACATTTATTTGGAGATGATTATATAAAAAAAATAATTAATAATGATACAAATATTTTTCGTTATTATGGTAAAGTTTTCGATGAAAACTTAGCGAATATATATTCAAATTCTGATGTTTTTATAAATACTTCTATTGAAGATTCTTTTCCTTTAACTGTTATAGAAGCTATGGCTTGTGGAACTTTATGTTTAACTACAAATGTAGGAAATTCTGATTATGTAAGAGATAGGTATAATGCAGTAGTAATTAGACAAAAGAATTATCAAGATATTGTTAAAGAAATTTTAAGTTTTGTAGTTAATAGAAAAAATTATATACCAATAGTAAAGAATGGAATAAAAACTGCGCAAAGATTTTCGTGGAGCAAAACAATTAAAAAATTTGAATATCTTCTTATTAAAATTAAATCTATTGGAGGTGAAAATGAAAGAGAAAGTATTAATAATTGATGATGATAAAGATTTTGCAAAATCTCTTGCTGAATTTTTAAGAAAAAGAGATTTTTATTCTTATTATGCACTTGATTCGTCTATAGGTATAGCAATGGCAAAAGAATTATCTCCTTCAGTAATAGTTTCTGATGTTAAAATGCCATCTATAGATGGAATAACTATTTTTTCAATAATTAGAATGTGTAAAGAAACAAAAAATATTCCTTTTATCTTGATGTCTGGAGAAATTTTTGATGAAAATATTCAGATTAAAGGTTATGAGAAAGGTATAGATGATTTTTTAGTGAAACCTTTCTCATATAGGATATTAGAGGCTAAAATTAGAAAAATTATAAATGCAAATGCCGGAAGAAATTTCTCTTATGAAGTTTTAGAAAGAGGAATAATTAAAATAGATGAAGAAAAAAAAGAAGTTTTTGTTCAAAATGAAAGGATAAAATTAACAAAAAAAGAATACGAAATTTTGACCCTTCTTGTAAAAAATCCAGGTAAAGTATTTAGCGTAAACTATTTGTTAGAAAGAATATGGAACTATAATTCTCTTACTGAAAGTGATAAACATACTGTTGAAGTTCATATATCAAATTTGAGAAAAAAGCTAAAACAAGCTAAAGATTGTATAAAAAACATAGTTGGATTTGGATATAAATTCGAAGATTAATTTTTCATTTATAATTAAAATATTGACATTATAAATTAAAATATGTAAAATATTTTAAAAGAGGATTTATGGATTTTTTAAGGATATCATCAAGTATTTTAGAAGGACTTTTTAAAAAGATAGATAGCACTTCGAAAAATATTGCAAATTCTTCTACTGACGGATATATGAGAGAAGTTTCAAAATTAAGTGTTGAAAATAATTTAAATATAGAAAAATATGTAGATGTTTCTAGAGGAAATTTGATCAAAACAGATTCTGATTATGATATAGCAAATCAAAATGATGCTTTTTTTGTTGTAACAGACGGTGAAAAATATTTTATTACTCGCAAAGGTAATTTATATTTAGATGAAGAAGGATACATTAAAATCGGTAATTTTTATCTTGTTAATAGAAATAATGAAAAAATTAAATTAGAAAAAGGAACCCCTTTTTATATAGAAAGAAATGGAGATATTATTCAAAAATCAAGAAAAATAGATAACATAAGAGTTGTAGCATTGAAAGGAAAATTTGATTTGATTTCTTATGGTAATAGTATTTACTATACCGATTCTAAATTGGAAGATGTGACTCCTGATATATTGAAGGGATATATTGAATCTTCTAATGTTAATCCTATAGAAGAAATGACATCATTAATAAAAATATTGAGAAATACAGAATTTGTTCAAAAAACAATAAATACTGAAATAGATTTAACAAAAAAATTAATTTCTACTTCATCTAAGTTTTAGAGGAGGTTTTTATGATAAGAGCACTTTTAACTGCTTCAAGTGGTTTAAAGGCTCAACAGACTAACTTAGATATAATAGCTAATAATTTAGCAAATGTAAATACTACCTCTTTTAAAAAATCAAGAGCTGAGTTTAAAGATTTAGGATATATTGATTCAAATTCACTGACATCTCAATCCAAACAGCTAGAGATAGGAATAGGAGTTGAACTTTCTTCTACAAAAAAATTATTTTTTCAGGGTTCTTTATTACAAACTTCTAATTCTTTAGATATAGCTATAGAAGGAAATGGCTTTTTAAAAGTTAGAGATTTTGATGGTAGTATAAAATACACAAGAGATGGATCTTTAAGAATTGATTCTGAAGGTAGACTTATAACTTCTTCTGGAAGAATATTAGAACCTGAAATATTAATACCACAGAATTCAAAAGAAATAAGTATATCAGAAAACGGTGTTATAAGTGTGGTTTTAAATGGGGAATCAAAACCTACTGAAATAGGTAGAATTGAACTTACAATTTTTCCAAATCCTAGTGGACTTAAGTCTATTGGAGGAAACTTGTATGAAGAAACTAATGCAAGTGGAGAAAGTATTTTAGCATTTCCTTCAGAAAATGGTGCTGGTATTATAAAGCAAGGTTTTCTTGAATCGTCAAATGTAGATATAGTTGATGAAATGGTAAGAATGCTTTCAGCTCAAAGAGCATTTGAAATAAATTCTAAAGCAATGGAAACTGCAGATGAAATGTTAAAAATAGTAAATAATTTAAAGCCATGATAATAAAAATTTTAATTTTTTCTTTAATGTTAAATTCAGAATGTGTTATGGCAACTAAAAATATACCTTTTAACAAAGAAATTACAATTGATTTAATAGAAAACACTACATATTACTACAAATTTTTAGGTAGAAAAGCCAAAAGATTTATAAATAAAGGAGAATGTATAACTGAAACAGTTTTATATGAAAAGTATGATGTAAGAGTGGGTGAAAACTTAAAGGCTTATTTAAAATTTGGAAATATAAAAATAGGATTAAAAGTTATTTCTTTAAATAATACTAAAATAGGAAACAGAATAAGAGTTTTTAATAAAGATTCTGGTAAAGTTTTTGAAGGTGTTTTGAATGAAAATAGAGAGGTAGAAATAAATATAAATTAGGAGGTTAAATGAAATATTTATTTTTATTGATTTTATCTACATATACTCAAGATCTAAATCTTTTTTCAGATTTAAAAGCAAAAAAGGTAGGAGATACTGTTAATGTAATAATAGTAGAAAATATAAAAGCATCACATCAAAGCCAAGCTGCATCATCCTCGATGTCAGATATAAAAGGTTCTGTCTCAGCAAATATTATAAGTTTCAATCCATCATATTCTTTAGAACAAAAAGGCAGTGTTAGTTCGAAAGGTGGTGGGACAATTGAAAGTGCGTCAGTATTTGTTGGTAAATTAACAGCAATTGTTGAAGAGTTAACAAAGGAAGGTAATCTAAAAATATCAGCTAAACAATTAATAAATATTGATGGCGAAGAAAAAATGATAAATCTTACTGGTATAGTGTCTCCAAAAGATATATCAAGTAATAATACTGTTTTTTCAAGTAATATATATGATTTAAAAATAAATTATGAATCGAAAGGAGTTATCAAAAAAAGACAAAAAAGAAGTATTTTAAATTTATTGTTAGGATGGCTATTTTAATATGAAATACTTAGTTATTAAAGTTTTTTTGTTTTTATTATATTTTCCACATCTTTATTCTGCAAAAATAAAAGATGTGGCTAATTTTGATGAAACGGAAGAAATATTTTTGACAGGATATGGTATTGTAACAGGACTTAATTCAACTGGAGATAGAAATTTATATCTTACTCAACAGGCTATTGGGAATATGATGACAAATCTTGGTATAAGTATTCCACCTCAACAACTAAAAACAAGAAACTCAGCAAGTGTTATTGTAACATCTAAGGTTAAAGGTATTTTCCATAAAGGACAAAAGATAGATGTTGAAGTATCATCTATAGGTGATGCGACAAGTATTGATGGAGGATCTTTAATAAGAACTGCCTTATACGACAAATATGGGAATCTTGTTGCTTTTGCACAAGGGGTTATTACATCTAAAAGTAAAAAAACAACTGGTTTTATACCAAATGGTGGAGAGATCTATAATGTTTTAAATTATAATGAAAATAATCAAGATGATAAAATAAAAATATTTCTTAGAAAACCTGAATATTTAACGGCGTTAAGAATCGAAAAACATATAAATTCAAATATAAAAGAAGTTAAAGCAACTGCTATTAACTCATCTACAATAGAAGTTTCATTTTCTAGTTCTATATATAAGAAAGTTGAATTAATTTCATTAATAGGTGAACTAGAAATTGAAAGTGATACAGTTGCTAAAATTATTATAAATTCAGCAACCGGTGATATTATAATTCATGGGAGGGTAGAAATAGCAGAATGTTCTATATCAGTGGGGGATATCGATATTGAAATAAATTCAGAAAAAGAAGAATATAATTCAAAGAGTTTAAAAGTGAAAAGTAAAAATATCATGGAACTTATTAAAGCTTTAAACCAAATAAAAGTTAAATCTTATCAAATAGTTGATATAATAAAAACTCTTCACTCAGCGGGATTTATAAATGGGGAATTAGAGATAATATGAGAATTGAGGATAAAATTTATAATTTTTCAAATAATAAGGATATCAAAAAAATAAAGGAAGCTTCATCTACTTTTGAAGTTTTGTTTTTGAAAAATATTTTAAAAAATTCTGGTTTTTTAAAAGAAAATAACATATATAATGACATATTATGTGATTTTTTTTCAAAAGAAATAGCAAAAAATGGTATTGGTTTAGGAGATTACATTTTTAAACTGATTATTAATAGAAATAATAAGGATTAAAGTTTTATATTTTTTTGCGGATAATTTAATATGAGGAGGAAGAATGTATCTTAACAATATAGATCCGCATATTAAACTCTTTAAGGATTTAATTATAAATAGAAAGACTTCTTTAAATGAAAAAGAAAAGGTATCAAATCGTCAATTGGAAAATAATATAAAGGAAAATTTGAAGGATGAAAGGATATTAGAGATAAAAAATCAGATTAAATCAGGTAGCTACAAAATAGATTACTATAAACTAGCAAAAGAAATTCTTGGTTATTGATAATGTCTCAGATTATAAATAATTTAATAGATAATTTAATTGAACTGAGTTTAAAAGCAAGAGAAGATATAATTAATGGAATAACTCCAAACACTTTAAAAGAAATTGAAGAAATATATAAATTGTTGAGTTTGGCAAAAGAAAAGCTTAATGAAATAAATAACATAGAAATAGATGAATATATATCTAAAAAAATACTAAAGCTTAAAAAAATAATTGAAATAAATCAAGAACTTATAAATTATCAAATTAATACAACTAATAAAATAATAAAAAGATTAAGAGGAAATAATACATATTCTGAGATAATAAAGCAAAAAGTAGTTAATTAATGTTTATGGGAAATTTTACATCATTAAATATAGGTTTGACAGCCCTAAGAACTTTTAAACAATATCAAGAAATATTAGGTAACAATATAACCAATGTTTCTAATGAGAATTATAAGAGAAGAGAAGCTATAATAGAACCAATAAGAGGCCCAGATAATTTGTATGGAGGAGTTAAACTATCATCTATTAAAAGGATAGTAGATTATTTTATAGAAAGTGAAGTAAGAACATCTATTTCGGATTATGAAAAACATAAGATATTAAGTTCTATAATATCAGAAGTGGAAGAAAATTTAAGTGCTTTAGGGGAAGGATCTATTTTAGATAAACTTACAGATTTTTGGAAGTCTTTGGAAGAGGTATCTAAAAATTCGCAAGATATTACTCTTAGAAGAGAGGTTGTATCTAAAGCAAAAGATTTTACTCAAAAAATTAATTCAACTTTAAACAAAAATTATTTCATTGAAAGTAAAATAATTAAAAAACTTAATGTAGAGATTAAAGAAGTAAATAATAAATTAAAAGAAATTGCTGAGCTAAATCAAGAGATAAAATCTGCTATTTTGTTAGGTAATGATGCAAATTCATTAAAAGATATAAGAGATTCTATTGTTGATGAGGTTTCGAAGTATATAAACATAGAGGTAAGTGAAAAAGATGAAGAATACAAACTGGTTATTAATGGCATTGTTTTAGTGAATGGTAATAATTATTTTTCGTTAGAATCAAAAGTTTATGAAGAAAATGGAACTAAAAATATAGATTTTTTTTTAAAAGAATATGGAGTAAATGTTGATATTTCTTCGGGGAAATTTTCAGCTTATAATAGAGCATTAAATGATATAGAAAATATAAATCTTAAAATAAAACAAGCTATATATTTTTTAACTTCAAATAATGTTAACACTTTTAATTATTTGCATAAAAATGGATATGATATTTATGGTAATTTATCTAATAAAGATTTTTTTGTTATAGATGAAACTGGTGGAATAACGGTAAATCCATTAATAGAAGCTGAACCAGGATTGTTTGCAGCATCTAAAACTCCGTATATTTCAGATGGGACCAATGCTTCTGAATTAGCAAGTTTTTTAAAATCATCTAATTTTAATAATTCTTCAATATTTAATTTTATTTCAGAAATATCATCAGCAACAGGATATTTATCACAAAATTATAATAATTTATTAGAAATTTCTAATAACATAAAGAATTCAAACTTAAGCAAGAGGGATATGATATCTGGGGTTTCAATAGATGAAGAAATGTTAAAACTTTTAGAAATTCAGAAATATTATTCAGTTGTTGCAAAATATGTAACTATTTCAAATGAAATTCTTGAGGAAATGATAAGGATATTAAAGTGAGAATAACTGAAAGTATATTAACTAGAAGTTTCTTAAATTCTTTAAATAATACAATGAGGGATTTATATATATCTTCTAATAAGTTATCTTCTGGCAAAAAACTTCAGACTCCTTCGGATTCTCCATCAGAAACACAAATTATTTGTGATTATAAACTAAATGAAAAATCATTAAATCAATTTATAAAAAACATAGAATATATTATCTCTAGATACGAACTTTACGACTCATGTATAGACTCTATTTATAATGAAATAGCTAATATAAAGGAAAAAATATCTAGATCTGGTGCTTCTAATTCTTCAGAAATAAAAAATAATTTAGTTGAAGAGATAAATTTGACAATAAAAAATATTGTTTTTACATTAAATAGAAGAGACTCAACTTCTTATATATTTAGTGGTACAGATGGATTAAAAAAACCTTTTGAAATAGTTACAGAAACTCAATCAGATGGTTCACAAAAAATAGTATCAGTTGAATATAAAGGTAATAATTTAAAGAATAAAATACACATTTCTGATAATGAATATGAAATTTTTGGCTTTACAGGTAATGAGATTGTTAACTATAACTATGGAAATATATTTGATATTTTGATAAATTTAAGAGAAGATTTAATGAGAGGCTATGATATAAGTGTTTATCAAGACAAACTAAATGAATATTTTAATCATCTAAATAAAATAATAGTAAATAATGGTTCTAGAATAAATAATTTAAACTTAAAGATAGAATTAATAAAAAAAGAAATTCTAAATACACAGAGTTCTATATCAGATATTGAGGATATAGATTATTCACAAGAAATAGTAAAATACACATCCATCAAAAATAGATACGAAATTATTATGAGATTAATTGAAAACATGCAAAACAACAATATATCTAATTATTTATGATATTAAAAACATCCAAATTTGGTGATGTAGAATTTGATGAAAAAAAGATTATCTATTTCCCTTTAGGTATTTATGGGTTTGAAGAAGAAAAAAAATTTGTAATTTTAAACTTTGGTCATGAAAATTTTTCTTGGTTGCAAAGTATTACAAACTCTGATGTTTCCTTGTTAATCACACAGCCATTTTGGTTTATGCCTGAATATGAAACAATATTAAAAAATAATTTGATTCAATTTAAAATAAATCCTGAAAGGTATTCGGTTTTTATATCTACATACTTAAAAGACAGAAAAATTTTTGCAAGTATAGGAGCTCCTTTTTTAATTGATAATGAAAATTCTATAGGTATGCAGGTTGTTGTAAACGATTTAAATCAAAATCTAACGGTAAATGTGTTAGAAAAATTAAAAACAAATATATTGAAAGTATAATATGTTGGTGCTTACAAGAAAAAGAGGAGAAAAACTAATAATACTTGATAATATAGAATTAACTATAATTGATTTAGACAAAAATAAGGTTAAATTAGGAATAAATGCACCAAAAACAATAAAGATAGTTAGAAAAGAGTTAATTGAAGATTTATCAAAAATTAATAAATATTCATCTCAAACTAATCCTTTAATTCTAAATGACATTCAAAAAGAGCTCAAATATTTTAAATAATTTAAATTTATATTGATATATAAAGATGAAAGGACAGGGAAGTCCTTTGAAATAATAATCAAGGAGGATTATATGCCAACAGGAGAATTAGGAAGAATAGCAACAAACATAAATTCAATGTCAACACTCTTGACGCTAAATTCTATTAATCAGAAGCTTAGCGTCACAATGGAAAGAATAACAACTGGACAAAAAGTAAATAGAGCAGCTGATGATCCAGCTGCTTTTGCTTTAGGGAAAAAACAAACTATAAAAATTGCATTTGAGCAGGCAGCTCAAAATAACATACGAGAAGCCTATTCAATGCTTCAAGTAGCAGAATCTCAGCAGGGAAGAGTTCAAGACCTATTGCTTGATGTAGCAGCTGATTTGCAGAGAGCAATGTCAAGCACTATTGGTTCAACTGAGAGGGATGTAATAAATACAAAACTCCAACAATATCTTTCAGAAATAAAGGATATAGCTACAACTACAAAATTCAATGGTGTAAAACTTCTAAGTGCAGCATCAATTAATTTTGTTATACAAGTGGGTGAAACTGGAAAAGATGTTCTTACCGCTGTTATAAGTGGAGTTGGACTTAGCTCTCTTGGTTTACATAATATATCGGCAACTACAAGAAGTGCAGCTTCGGCAGCATTAAGTGCAATAACTAAAGCATTGTCAGCTCTTACGATAAGAAGAGAGAATATAGGTGCTAGAATGTCAAGATTGTCTCAAAAACTTGAAAGCTTAAGTATAGATATTTTGAATACTCAATCTGCAAGATCTTTATATCTTGATGCTGATCTTGCTCAGGAAGAGGTAAATCTAGTTAAGTATCAGATATTACAATCTGCAACACTTGCAATGCTTTCTCAAGCAAACATGGCACCTCAATCGTTGTTACAGCTTCTACCAAGATAAAAACAAAATTGGGAGGGCGCTATGTGCCCTCCCAATAACTTAGATATATGGCAATTTCAATAGACAACATAACAAATCAATCTTCTAAAATATCTAATTTAGTAAATATAGCAATTAAAAATGATAAAAAGTTAATAGAAAATTTAGAGAATAAAAAAAAGGAGTTAGATTCAAAAATTAATGTAATAAATAACATAAAAAATTTAACTTCTTCTTTAAAATCTATAATCAGTCAATTTGTTTACAACTTTGATATATTTGAATCTAAAAAGGTTTTGTTGTCAAGAAATGATGTTTTGGAGGCTAAAGTAACATCAAAAGCTGTTGAAAGCGAATTTGAAATTGAAGTATTATCTCTTGCAAATAAACATATAATATCTTCGTCAGATTTTACAGACTCGTCAAATATTATTGTTTCATCAATTGGAAGTGGAGTGAAAAATTTTTCAGTAAGAATAAATGACACTCTTTTAAATTTATCAGTAGAATTAAATGAAAATAATTCTGATTACGAAATATTACAAAAGATAAACAAAATAATAAACACAGATGAAAAAATATCAAAATATCTAACTTCTTCAATAATAAACAAAGGAAATAATACCTATGTTCTTATCATAGAATCTAAAAAAACTGGAATAAATAACAGAATAAGATTTGAAGGAGATTCTTCTTTACTTTCTGCTTTAGGAATAACTGATTCTAATCTAAACATAATGAAAAATTTACAGGAACCTGAAAATTTATTATTAAGAATTTATGGAGTTGAAGTTGTAAGAGAAAAAAATATTGTGGAAGATATTATAGAAGGAATAACTTTTGATATCAAAAAAACTGGAAAAGTAAATATAAAAGTTTTTGAGGATAGTAATGAATTAGTTGCAAAATTAAAGGAATTTGTAACAAGTTATAATAAACTTCAAACTGCGATAGGAAAATATATATATGAGGAAAAAAACCAAACAAATAACTCAAAAGGTGTTTTATATTCTGATCCTTCATTTAAAATTATGAGAATGAAATTAAAAGAAATAATTTCTAATAAAATTGGGAATTTTTCATTAGTTGATTTGGGTTTTAAATATTGTGATTCAAAGAATTATTCAAAAGAAGAAAATTTTAATATAGAGTTTAATGAAGAAAAATTTATTAGTTTTTTAAAAAATAATAAGTTAGAATTAAAAGAATTGTTAGTTTCCAATAATGGTATTTTCACTAAACTATACACTTTTTTAAACGATTCTCTTTCTAATAAAGGACTATTAGAATCCTATTTAACAACTACTCAAAAATCAATAGAAAATTTTAATAAGAAAATTTCGAATTCACAAAAATTAATAAATCAAAAAATTTCATATTATCAAGCTCTTTATTCTACTTTGTCAAATAGAGCTTCCTCTCTTAAGGAAGAAGGTTCTAAATTAATTTCAATATTATCAAACGTATTTAGTACTAAACTTTTTTAGAAAAATTCGGATATATAAATAAGGAGAAGTTATGAAAACTACTCATGTATCTCAAATATATTTAAAAAATCAAATAGAAACAGCAACTCCACTTGAAAGAGTTGTGTTGGCATATGAAGGTGCTATTACTTTTTTAAATTTAGCAAAAAATCTTATGGAAGCTAAGAAATTTACTGATGCTACTATAGCGAACATAAGAGCACAAAATATTATAACGGAATTAAAAATGTCTTTAAATATGGAGGCAGGTGAAATATCTCATAGATTATCTAATTTATATTCGTATTTTATAAAAAAGTTAATTTCCGCAAATTTAGAAAGAAATGTAAATCACATAGAAGAAGTTTTAAAGCATATGATGGATTTGAAAAAATCTTGGGAAGAAATTTCAAAACAAAAAATAGGAGGTCAAGAAAATGTCTCAAATAAAGAGTGATTTTGTAGATTATGATGCAATTCAGGATGCTATAAATGATATAGAAAGTACTTCTCCAATTATAAAAAGTCTAATAGTTTCTCTAAATAACTCGGTTAATAATTCTAAATTTGAAGAAGCTCGTTTAATAATAGATTCTATATTTAAGACTCTTTTATATCTAAGTCAATTAATTGATCTAATTGAAAAAAAACTTTCTTGTGAATTAGATTTGTCTAGAATAACAATAGATGAAAAAAAAGTTAAAGATATTGAAAAAGAATGGCTCTCAAAATTAATTGAATTAAAGGAAGCATCATCTCAACAAGATATAATTAAAGCTTGCGAGATTATAAAAGAAGATTTTCCTAACGGGATTGATAATCAAATTAAACTATTAAAAAAACTTTTTAATTTAAAAAAAGAAAATAATGGAATTATTAACTAAAAATATTTTTTTAGAAATTTTAGAAGAAAAACAAGTAAAGGTTTTTAAATTATCAGATGGAGTAAGAAAAATATCATTAAACTCATTTAAGGAACCATACTTAAAAGCAAAAGATATAATATCAAATTATCCAATTTCATCATCAAAGTTAATATTACTTATAGGATTTGGTGCAGGATATGAATTTGAAGAAATAGTTAAAATCAAAAAACCAGACAGTGATTTGATAATATTTGAACCAGATATTGGAATATTAAATAAAATTGTTAAAATAAGAAACTTAGAAGAAATTTTAGAAAAAAATGTCTCCAAAATATATTCTTTGGAAAATTTAGATGATTTTAAAAAGTATTTTGAATCTTTTAGAAAAGAAATATTATTTTCTAACCCAGTTATAATAGAAAACCCAGCTTACAAGATATTTTTTTCAAATTTCATCTTAAAAGTTAAAGAGGAAATTGAAAAGGTTATAGAAGTAGAAAAATGTATTTATGAAACAAGAAAGATGATAGCAGCAAATATAACAAAAAATATAACAGAAAACTTTCAATATCTTGTTGAGTCCAGTGATGTTTCGAATCTTTTTGGAGTTTTTAAAGATAAACCAGCTATAATTACTTCTGCAGGCCCTTCTTTGAAAAAACAACTGCCTATTTTAAAAAAAGCAAAAGATAAGGCTGTGATTGTATGTGTTGATACTGCTTTAAGAGTTTTATTAGATGAGAAAATTAGACCTGATATTGTTGTTTCTATAGATTTTACTTCTAAAAATTATAAACATTTTGAAGGAATTGATACTTCTCAATTAGTATTTGTGTTTGATTTTCAAGTATATCCTAATTGTGTTAAACATCATTATAAATTTGGAGGGAAATATTTTAGAGTTTTTAACACACATCCTCTATCAGAGTTTATATCTAAATTTACTTTATTTAAAGGAGAATTACCTTTAGGTGGTTCAACTTCTCATGCTGCTTTACATCTTTGTGTAAGGATGGGATGTAATCCTATAACTCTTATAGGTCAAGATCTATCTTATATTAATAATCAAACTCATTGTGAAGGAGTTGCTACTAATGAAGTTATAAAAGATTTTACTAATCTTGTAGATGTAGATGGATATTATGGTGGAAAAGTAAAAACTTCTAGTTCACTTTTTACTATATTGAAAGATTTTGAAAGAATAATAGAAAGTTATAAAAACATTACAATATTTAACTCAACTGAAGGTGGTGCAATTATTAAAAATGCCAAAAATTTACCTTTTTTTGATTTTGTTGAGTATTACTGTAAATATTATTTTTATCCGTCTAAAACAATAGAACAACTTTCATTAAAAGAATCTTTTTTTGATTATGAATCTTTTTTAAATGAACTTAGTTTTTTTATTCCTAGGTTATCTAGAGTTATATATTTATCTTTAAAGGCTAAAAAACTATTAAATATAGTTATAGATGGTATAGCTGAAAAAGATTCTAAAAAAATTAATAAAATCTCTGAAATTAAAAATATTTATGAATGGATAAATGAGGATCCAGAAATTTCTAATATATTGTATTTTGATTTAGATTATTTTATAAATTATTTAAAAATAGATGAAGAATTTAAAAATTATAATCATGAAATACTTACAGAAATGTTGAAAGAAAGACTCTTATTCGATAAGTTATTTAAACATTCTTATGAACTTAGAAATTTTCTTTTAAAAATAAAGAAAAATATAATTTATAAGAAAACAAATGAGAAAATGTTAACAAAAGTTGATAGTTACTTTTTTTAAACTATGAAAATAGGTTTGATATATCCGTTTTATTTATGGAATGTTAATGTTGACTCAAAATTATGTTTTGAATCAGAAGATTTTGCATTATCTAAGATATATCCTCTTATAAGATGGTCTAGTTGGGATATAGCAAAATCAGTTGAGAATGCTTTCATAAGGAATGGCATAGAGATATTAAGTTTTAAACCAATAGATGATGCTGAAAAATTTGAAGAGGAAAAAAAATTATCGGAAAAATTCCTTTATGTAAAGTTCAATCGAAAATATACTACATATCATATTTTTGAAAATATTTTTTCTAAAATAAATCAAAATAAACTAAAACTAGTACTTTTTATTCATGGAGCTAATATTCCTATATTATTCATAAAGAAATTAAAATTTAATGGAATAAAAACTGCTGTTTGGTTATTAGATGATCCTCATGAGATAGATCAGTCAAAAAAGTATTCACATTATTATGATTACGTTTTTACAATAGAAAAAAATGCAGTACCTATACATTTAAGGAAAAATAATAAAGTATATTATTTACCTCCTGGTTATGATGACGAAATATTTTATCCTCAAAAAGATGATAGATATGAAAGTGATATATGTATAATTGGAAGTGCTTTCCCTGAAAGAGTTAATGTGTTAGAAAAAATTTATCCTTATATTAAAGATTTAAAAATAAGGATAGTAGGAAATTGGGAATTTAATAAAGATAGTTCGCTTAGAAAATTAGTTGAACATAAATTTGTCCCTCCTAATATTGCTTCAAAATATTACAGTAATGCTAAAATTGTTTTAAATCATCATAGAATGTCATATTCTTCTAGCAGTTTAGGTAGTAATGTGAATCGTGTTGAAGGTATTTCTCCAAATCCAAGATTATTTGAATCTTCTGCATGTGGAGCTTTTTCTATAGTAAATGAAGAGAGAAGAGGATGTTTCAGTTTTTTTGAAAAAGGCAGAGAGATTGATTCTTTTTCTAATGCTGACGAGCTAATTTTTAAGATAAGATACTGGATAAATAATTCAAAATTAAGAGAAGATGCACAAAAAAAAATATTAGAAAAAAATGTAAGAAATACTTATGTTAATAGAGTAAAAGAGATAATAAATATATGTTTAAATTAGCCTATAAAAAAACGATAATAGATTTTTTAACTGATTTGGAAAGAATATTAAGTCTTGAAAAGATGGCAATAGAAGAAAAGCATTTATATTCAATTTTAAGGATAGAAAGATTAAAAAATAAATATATAAATATTTTAGCTGATTTTTTTGAAGATAAATATTTTGATAGGGAAGATAAAGAAAAAATAATTTACTTACTTAAAAATATAATAGAAAAAAATAAGAATAATTTAGATATTGTGTTAAATTCAAAAAAATTAATATGTAGCGAAATATGGAAAATGAAAAAAATAAGCAAATTTATTCAATAACAAGAAATGAAATTATAAATATAGCTGCACAGGTAATAGACAGCGAAGCAAATGCTATATTTTTGCAACACAAAGCAATAAATGAAAATTTCATCAAAGCAGTTTTGTTGATTGCTAATGCTAAAGGTAAGATAGTATTTAGTGGGGTAGGAAAATCAAGATATGTAGCTTTGAAAGTATCTGCTACATTCTCATCATTATCAATTCCATCATTTTTTTTGGACCCTCTTGATGCTTTTCATGGAGATATAGGTTCTTTATCTAAAGATGATATATTATTCCTTTTTTCTTATTCAGGGAAAACAAAAGAACTTGTTGAGCTTTTAATAGAGGCAAATAAAAGAGAAATCCTAGTGATATCTATTACATCAGATAGTAATTCATTCATATTTAAGAACTCAACGATACCATTGGAAGTAAAGTATGTAAAAGAAGCATGTTTTATGGGACTTGCTCCATCTTCTTCAGTTGTTGCAATGATTTGTTTGGGAGATATTATAGGGTTTTCTGTAGCAAAAATAAAAGGTATAACTCCAAAAGATTTTTCTTATAATCATCCTATAGGTTTCCTTGGTTTTAAAAATAAAAATATAGAAGAAATAATGAGGCCTCTATCTGAAACCCCTTTTATATATGAAGATTCTAATTTAGCAGAGGCAATAGAAAAGATGACATCTTTTAAAATAGGTGCTGTTTGTATAGTAGATAAAGAATTAATTCTAAAAGGTTTTTTTACAGACGGAGATTTAAGAAGAACCCTATTTCAGAATGATATTGATTTGAAAATGCCGATTAATAAGTTAATGACATTTCACCCAATTACAGCAAAAAAATTTATGAAAGTTGAAGATATAATAATGAAAATGCAAAAATTCGGTTTTGACAATATACCTGTAGTAGATGAAAATAATAAATTGTTGGGAATAGTAGATGAAAGGGATTTACTTTGTTTTTAATAAATTTATTAGTAGAATAATATTGGAATATGTTAAATATAGGTATAAAAATAAAAAACTTGAGACAGAAAAATGGAATGAAATTGTCAGATTTAGCAAAAGCGACTGGACTTTCTGTAAGTATGATTTCACAATTAGAGAGAAATATTATAATGCCTTCAATATCTACTATTTTGTCTCTTTCTGAAATATTTGGTGTTAAACCTTCATATTTTTTAGAGGAGGAAAGACCAAATGAGCTTTTAGTGAAAAAGTCTAATAATGGGGAGTTTATAAATGAATTATTATCTCCTTCAGATGGTATACCTATATATTTTTATAAAATTACTTTGAATGAAAATGAAAACAAAAAGATTTTACTAAAGAAAACTTTAAATTATTCTTTTATTTGTTATGTAATATATGGAAAAATTTTTTTTAAAGCTTTAAGGAAAACATATGAGTTATTAGAAGGTGATTTGTTGTATTTAAGAAAAAGTGTGGTAGAATTTGAAATAAACTCAATAATTATTTCAAAATTAGTTATTTTTATCTTTAAAGACAATAATGTATAATTAAATATATGTTTAAAAAGAAAGGTTTTTCTACTTTTGAAATAAGTAAAATATGTGGAGTATATCCTTCAACAGTAATTAATTGGATTAATCAAGGAAAACTTAAGTCTTATGTTACTCCTGGAGGACATCACAGAGTAACTAAGCAAGATTTATTAGATTTTTTAAAAGAATATAATTTCCCAATTCCTCAAGAATTAGTTGCTGAAAAGAAAAAAATATTTATAGTTGATGATGATGAGGTGTTTAGAAAATCTTTGGTTAAAGCTTTTTCTAAAAAAAATAATATATTTGAGATTTACGATTATGAAGATGGTTACAGTGCTTTGATAGCTTTAGGTAATAATAAACCAGATTTAATGTTGATAGATATAGTAATGCCAAAAATAGATGGTATTACTCTTATAAAAAAAGTTAAAGAAGATAAAAATTTATCATCAATAAGGTTTATAGTAATTACTGGGGAAGCAGATGGCGAGGATATAAAAGAGATTAAAAGATTAATAGATGGATATTTTAGAAAACCTGTCGAATTTAATAAGATAATCGAATTTGTTTGTAATTTGTTTAAGTAATAATAATTAAAAGGGACTTGAAAAAATAAATTTTTCTGATAATATATAAATATGATCAGAGGTAAACCTTCTGATATAAAGGTTTTTTATTATGAATAAAAAGAATAAAGCATTTTTAGAGAAAAGGTTTATTGATGAAAAATTTGATTTAGCCAAAGTTGTGATTGGCTCATTAAACAAAGTCTTAGTAATATTAGATGATGATCTGGATATTATTTATATAGATTATGATTCTTTTAATGAAGTTTTTGGATTTGAAAGAAATGATGTTATAAAGAGTGGATTTAAAATTATATTTGGTGATATATTTTCATATAAAGAGTTTAAGAAATTTCTTGAAACATCTGCAAAATCTTTTTTTACAAATTCTGTTGTTTTTAGAAATGTTAGATCTAATAGAGTTGAAATACATTGCAAATATACCTTAATACCTTATCATTTAAATGGTGACAAAATCAATATATTAGTGATTGAAGATATATCAAAAATAGAGGAACAGAAAAAACTTATAATGTCAAAAGAAAAGGATTTAATTCATTATCAAAGGTTAGATGTTTTGGGCAAACTCATATCCGGAATTGCTCATGATTTAAATAATCCTTTAGCAAGTATATATGGAATTGCAAATATTTTGATAGAAGATGAGACGCTAGAAGATGATATTAGACAAGATCTTAAAATAGTAACTAAAGCAGCTCAACAGTGTAAAAATATAACTGAAAATTTGCTTAAATTTGTTAGAAAGAAAAATATGGAAAAAGAATATATAGAAATAAAAGAGTTAATAGAAAGTGTTTTATTATTCCTTAACTATCACTTTAGAAAAAATAATATAGAAAAAATAAACATAAGTTTTCAAGGAGAAAATCTTACAGTGTTAGGTTACTTTAGTGAATTACAACAAGTTTTTTACAATATAATAATAAATTCTATAGATGAACTTATACAAATACCACCTAAAGACAGATATTTAGAAATTAAATGTTATTCTAATAAAAAGAATATTATTATTGAAATATTTAATACTGGAAGGGTTATAGAACCTCAGATTGTAGACAAGATATTTGAACCATTTTTTTCAACAAAAAAGAATGGTGGAACGGGTTTGGGTTTATATATAGCAAAAAAAATAATTAAAGAGCATGATGGGGAGATTATGGTTGACAAGCAAGAAAAAAAAGGAGCACGTTTTATAATTTCTTTACCAACTACTCAAGATGTCATAACTAAAGTAACTACCAATATTAATAAAAAAATAGAATCAAAAATTAGAAATAAAAATATATTAATTGTTGATGATGATGAGAATTTTACAGAGTTTTTATTAAAATTTTTTTCAAAAGAGAACAAAGTTGATATAACAAAAAGAATTGTGGAAATAGAAAATTATAATATTCAATCTTATGATTTAGTTATCTGTGATGTTGTTTTACCAGATGGTAATGGTATAGATTTGTATTTAAAGTATAAAAATAAAACTAAATTTATTTTTGTTACCGCTGATATATTGGATACTAATCTTTTTTCTTTCTTTGAAAAAAATAATTTAATGTGTATAAAAAAACCTTTCACTATTGAAGAACTTGTAAGAGCAATCCTTTTAGAATAGTCTGTTATCATTTCTAAATTTCCTAAAAGATGTTAATAATAGAATTTATAATAAATTGATTTAAATTTTAGAAAAACTTGACATTAATTATTAAAATAAGTAAAATTTTTATATAAATAAAAATTAGTAAAATTAGTAAAGGAGGCAAAAAATGAAAAAATACAAAAATATGACAGGTGTGGTAATTAATGAAGATTATGCTTGTGGATGTTGTGTAACTAATATTAATTTAAATGAAATAACTTTTATTTCTGATTTAGCTTTTAAAAAAGGAGATAAAATAAAAATACAACTATCTGAAAAAAACAATAATTTAAAAAGAAATTTTTTTATATCAGCAATAGTTAAAAAAGATTCTCAGAACTTATCAGGGAATGGAAATCTAAACTTTGCAATGGTATGTTAGTATGATTATAGGGAAAACAGATTTGCTTCTTACTAAGCTTCTTAATACTAATTATCAAAAGCAAAAAGAAATATCTTCTAATATTGCAAATTTAATAGAAAAATCTCAAAAGCAAGATATTAATGTGAATGAAAATAAAACTCTTGAAACCTATATGGCTGAGTTAATTAAAAATTCATCTAAGTATAACGCTGCAACAAGACTTATAAGCATAAGAAGCAAAATATATGAAACCTCAATAAAGGGGAGGTAATATGAATTCTTTAGATATAAGTATGAAAGCTCTCGAAGTAGCAAGACATAAGCTAAATGTATTAGCAGAAAATATAGCTAACTCAGAAAATCCAAATTACAAAAGAAAAGAGGTTATTTTATCTAAAAGGGATAGCTTTGACGATGTATTAAATAAAATTTCATATCCTGAAATTGTTTCTGTAAAAGAAAAGGATACTGAATATGTATTAAGATTTGACCCCCAAAATCCTCAAGCAGATGAAAATGGATTTGTAAAAGAACCTATAATAAATCCTGTTGAAGATATGATTAATTTGATAGAGATATCAAGATATTATGAAGCAAATTTAGCGGTTATTGAAGCTACAAGGTCTATGAATGCAAATGCTTTAAATATAGGAAGGTAATTATGGAGATTAAAAAATACTTGGAGATTGATTTCAACAAAAATGATTTAGCTAATTATAATCAAGTTAGTAAAAAAGATAATATAGAATTTTCAAAAGTTTTGGATGAAATACAAGATAAGATTGATTATTCTGATAAATTAATAACTGATTATGTTAATGGCAAAGATGTACCTATTCACAATATAATTATATCCTTAGAACAAGCAAAATTATCAGTTACGCTTTTGTCGGAAATTAGAAATAAAATAATTGAATCTTATAATGAATTAACAAGAACGGTTGGATAAATGAATATCGATATATTTAAAAATAAAAAAATATTGTCCATATTTGTGATAACAATATTTATTACTATAGCACTTACAGCAGGATTTTATATTTTATCTTTTTCTCAAATGGAACCTCTATATTATAATTTAAGCGAAGAAGATGCTGCCAAAATTGTAGAAAAACTAAAAGAAATGTCAATAAAGTATGAGCTTAGAAATAATGGAAAAACAATATTAGTAGATTCTTCAAAAGTTTTAGAAACAAGGTTAATGTTAGCTTCGCAAGGATTACCATCAAAATCCGAGACTGGTTTTGAACTTTTTGATAAAACAAAATTAGGATTATCTGGGTTTGTTGAAAGAATAAACTATAGAAGAGCTTTAGAAGGTGAACTTTCTAGAACTATTTCTTCGATAAATGGTATTAAATTTGCCAAGGTACATATAGCTCTCCCAGAACCAGATATATTTACAACAAAAACAAAAGCTGCTTCTGCTTCAATAATAATACATTTATCAAATGGTTTTAATTTGTCAGAATCTCAAATTAAAGGAATAGTAAATCTTGTTGCTGGTGCAGTAGAAGGTCTTAATCCTCAAAACATATCTATTACTGATGGAAATGGGAGATTGATAAAATCAAATGGAGAAGACAATACTGAATTTAATTCTGATATTAAAAAAAGTATAGAGAAAAATATAGAAGAAAAGGTAAAAATTGCTTTAGAAAAGATAGCAGGAAGTAATAATTTTGTAGTTACAGCAGATGTAGTTTTAGATTTAGATGTTTTAGAAACTATAAAAGAAATATATAATCCAAACCCAGTAATAAGGAGTTCTCAAAATATCTCAGAAGAAATAAGCTCTCAAGATACAAAAACTAAAAAAACATCTTCAGATACGAAATATGAAATGGATAAAACTATAGAGAAGTACATAAAAAAAAGTGGAACAATAAAGAAAATATCATTATCAGTAGTAGTAAGCACAAAAGTAGTAACAGATTTGGAAAATATAAGAGAAATAGCATCAACAGCAGCAGGGATTGATTTAAAAAGAGGTGATACTATAAGTGTTAAAATGGTGCCTTTTATAGAAGAAGATAACAAAAAAGATAATATTTCTGATGAAGAATATTTAAAATTTCAAAAAGATATAGAAAAACAAAAAACTATAAGAGAAATTATAAAATATTCAATAATTTCATTAGGGTGGTTAATTTTTGGTTTTTTTGTTTTTTTAGCAGTAAAATTTTTGTCTAAATCTCAAGAAAAAGAAACAGTCACTCAACCATTCTTAACTACAAAAAATAATACATCACCACTAGTAGAAGAAAAAAATCAATTACAGCAAACACAAAAAATTGATCTTAAAAAAGAATTTATAGAGAAAGCTTCTAAAAATCCTGAGGTTGTAAGTGAAGTTTTAAAAGAATATTTGAATCAACCTAAAAACAGAGAGGTTGTGAATGCCAGTTGAAAATATGAGCCCTATTGAAAAGATTGCAATTTTACTTGCAGTTCTTCCTGCAGATATTTCTTCTAAAATAATTCAAGGTTTTGATGAGAAAACTATAACAGATATTGTATCTATTATGTATGACTTGAAAAGTATAAAAGAAGAAGATGCAGAAAAAATAATATCTGAATTTTATGAGAAAATAGCACATTCAGATAAGAAAATCAATTTTGATATTGATAATATTAAAAAACTATTATCTTTATCTATAGGTGAAAAAAAGGCATTAGGTATAATAAAATCGATTTTCAAAAAAAATCCTTTTGAGGTAATAAGAAATACAAGCATAGAGAAATTATATTCTGTTATTAAAAATGAAACTCCAATAATAATAGCGGTTGTTGTTGTTAATTTAGAAACAGAAAAAGCAGTTGAACTTATTTCTATGTTTGATGATGAGAAAAAGAAAAAGATATTTTCTAATATGAAAAAGGTTAAAGAAATAGATGAAGAAACTATAAATCAGATAGGCAATGCAATAAAAGAACTTATAGAGAATACCAAAGAAATAAATAAAAATGATAATTTTTCAGTTACAGTTGCTGAAATAGTAAGTTTTATGAATAGGGAAGAAACTCAAAAGATTTTGTCATTTTTAAAAGAAGAAGATCCAACTTTTTATAATGAAGTTGAGAAAAAGATGATTACTTTTGAAAAAATTGTTGAATTAGATGATAGATTAGTTCAAAAAATTTTAAGATCCGTTGACCAAAAAACTTTAGTTATAGCTTTAAAAAATGCGGAGCAAAAAATTACAGAAAAGATTTTTAAAAATATGACTGAAGAAGCAGCTTCAGCAATTACTGAAGATATGGAAAGTTTAGGAAACATTTCAGAAAAGAATATAGATGATGCAAGAAAAAAAATAGCAAAAATAATTAAGAAAATCTTATTAGAGCAAGGAGTTTCTTAATGAACAATATAAGTATAAATAGATTCTCTTCAGTTGAATTAGAGGATTTAAAAAAAGTAATATTCAAAATTAAAAATAAAGAACTTAAAAACGAAGAATTAGAAAAAGCAATTGAAGATGGTTTTAAAAGAGGTTATGAAGAAGGATATTCTAAACTTTCATATTATATTAAATTATTATCTGATAGTTTATCCAAATTTGATAATGAATACAAAAAGCTTCAAAACGAATTCACCTCAAAAGTTTTAGAAGTTTCTTTTGCAATAGCCGAAAAAATATTGAAATATGAAATAGAAAAGGATAAATATATAAATTTTATCAATTCTCATCTTAAACAAGTCGGAACAAATAATTCTAAAATAGTTTTCCCTTTAAAGTTTAAAGAATTAATTATTGAAATTATAGAAAAAGAAAAACTTACTAATTTTAAAGAAAGAATAGAATTTTCTGGTGAATTTGAAGATGGTATTTATATAAAAACAGATGGTTTACTTAAACAAATAGATATTTTAAAACAATTAGAAATATTAAAGGAGCAGTTTTTAAAATGATAGATTTAGAAAAAGAGATAATTAAAGAAATTGAAAAAATTGAAACATGTCCCTATGTTGGAAATATAAATAAAGTTATTGGACTTGTGATAGAAGTTAAAGGAATAATTGCTGCCATAGGAGAGATATGTAAGATTGAGACAGAAAAAGGAATTTTTCTATCAGAAGTTGTAGGATTTTCTGAAGACAAAACTTTTCTTATGCCTTTAAATGATTTATATGATCTTAAACCAGGAGCTAGAGTATATACTACGTCAAAAAGAGCTTCAGTAAAAGTTGGAAAAAATCTTATAGGAAGAGTTATTGATGCTTTAGGCAATCCTATTGATGATAAAGGTGTCATTGTTAATTCAGAGTCATATCCTTTATATACCTCTCCTCCTAAACCTATGACAAGAAAAAGAATAACTGAACCATTGGAAACAGGAATAAAAGTAATAGATGGTCTTACAACTATTGGGCAAGGTCAAAGAATTGGATTGTTTGCTGGAAGTGGAGTTGGTAAAAGCACACTTATGAGTATGATTGCTAGAAATTCAAAGGCCGATGTTAATGTAGTTGCTCTAATAGGTGAAAGGGGTAGAGAAGTTAGAGAGTTTATAGAAAAAGACTTAGGAGAAGATGGGTTAAAGAAATCTGTAATAGTTGTTGCTACTTCAGATCAATCTCCAATGTTAAGGATAAAGGCTGCATTTTCTGCAACAGCTATAGCAGAGTATTTTAGAGATAAATCAATGAAGGTAATGTTGATAATGGATTCTTTAACAAGATTTGCTATGGCTCAAAGAGAAATTGGTCTTTCTTTAGGTGAACCTCCAACAGCAAAAGGATATACTCCTTCTGTATTTGCAATGCTACCTCGATTACTTGAACGAGCTGGTCAAAGTGATAAAGGTTCGATAACAGCTATATATACAGTCCTTGTAGATGGGGATGATCATAATGAACCAATCTCAGATGCTGTTAGGGGAATTTTAGATGGACATATAGTTTTATCAAGAGAACTAGCACATAAAAATCAATATCCAGCAGTTGATATTTTGTTTAGTTTAAGTAGGCTTATGCCAGATATAGTGACACAACATCATCTTAGTTTAGCCAATAAAATAAGGGATGTTATGGCAGTTTATAGAAGTTATGAGGATATGATAAAAATAGGAGCATATAATATTGGTTCAAACAAAGAAATTGACTATGCAATAGAAAAAAATGAAAAGATTATAAATTTCATAAAGCAAAAAATAAATGAATCATTTAAAATGGAAGAAACAATATCTTTAATGGAGAATATTTTCAAATGAAAAAAAATAAAATTGCAGTTCTATTAAAAGTGAAAAAAAATCAAGAGAATATAGAAGTTCAAAAATTAAATCGAATTAAGAGTGAGATAGAAATTTTGTTAAGTTTAAAAGAAATAAAGAAAAATATAAGGGAAACTATAGCAAATGAATTGAAAAATCAAACTGATGCTCAAATAATTAGTAACTCTTTAGTTTTTATAGAACAAATAAGAGATGAGATAAACAAGATAAATAATGAAACTTTAAAATTAAAGGAAGAATTTGAAAATCAAAAAAATATAGTTTTTGAAAAAATGAAAGATAGAAAAAAAATAGAAGAGTTTAAAAATATTTTAGAAAAAAAAGAAGAAGAAAAAATTAATAAAGCTTTTAATATGTTTATAGAGGAAGTAGCAGTGATGTCTTATAGTAGGAGGAAGAATGGAAATAGATTTAAATACTCAACTTAATATAGTTGATTTTATAGATACGAAAGAAAATAAAGAAAATAAAAACAATCTTCAAATTTTTGATTTTATAATGATAATTGACAATATTATAAATAAAATTGCTGAACCAAAAAAGGGGGAAATGGAAAAAACAGACTTAATACAAACAAATTCATCTCAAAAATATATGGTAGAAAATGAAATATATAGTGAGTTTGAATTTCAGAGTTTAAATTATGTTGGTAAAAATTATTTTAATAAAGACATTTCTCTAGTTAGTTCAAATAACGAAAATGAAAAACAAGAAAATTTTAATCAAACAAGCATCAATCAACAAACAACTTTATTAAATGAAGTTTTGAAAGAACAAGAGACGAATATTAACGACAGAAAAACAATTGGAAACACTAATAATGGAAATTTCTCTTTAAATGTTGAGAAAAAAGAAAGTAAAGGAATCCTTACAGTTTTAAAAAACGAGGTTGATAAAAAATTATTTGATAATTTTGATAAAACAAAAACAGAACATGTAAAACAAGAATATATTAATAATACCAATTCAAGTAAATCAAATGATTTTGATATTAAAAGTTTAAAATTAGATAACCATATTCAAAAATCTCAGCAAGAAACTCAAAAAGATTTTTTGCAAATCTATAAAAAAGAATACAAAAAAGAAATGGAAAGTTTTGATTTTCTACCAACAAATAATAAACAAAATCACATCAAAGAAACTAACTTAGAAAAAAATTTAAATGAAACTATGAAAGTTTATTTAAAAGATTTTCAAGTTAAAAATAGTAATAAAAATTTTGAGTTCAGTGATGATAAAATTGGGAAGATAAAAATATTACTTAATACAAACACAAAGGAAATGGATATAAAAATAATAAGCCAAGATAAAGAAATAGCAAGACAAATAGATAATTCAAAGAATGAATTATCGGAAGAAATAATGAAAAATTCAGAAATTCAAAAAACAGATATTAAAGTAGAATTGGATGAGGACAAAAATGATGGGAATAGAAATAATTTTGAATTTAATAAAAAGGGTAAAAAGAAACGAAATAAAAATAAGTTCGAATTATTAAATTAAGGAGGTTACATATATGGAAATAAATAACTCTACACTATCAACTAAAAATATAAGAGATAATTTTTTAAAGTTATTTATAACACAAGTAAAAAATCAGGATCCAATTAATCCAATTAACAATTCTGATTTTACATCACAACTTGCTCAATTAGCTGAGCTTGAACGACTTGAAGAAATAAGGAAAAATAATTCAGAAATATTGAATTTGTTTTCTTCATTTTTAATAGGTTTTAAAATAACAGGAAAGGATAATTATGGAAACACTGTTGAAGGAAATATTATAAGCATAACACAAACGTCAGATGGACCTTTGTTTAATACAAATAAAGGTTCTATACATATAACAAACATAAGTAAGATAGAAAAAAATTAATAAGGAGGTAATTATGTTAAAATCATTATATTCAGGAGTATCAGCCATACAAGCACATCAAGTAAAGCTTGATGTAATTGGTAATAATATAGCAAATGTAAATACAACGGGATATAAAAGAAGTGATGTAAATTTTGAAGAGCTATTAAATCAAACAATCTCTGGAGCATCTTCACCATCTTCAAAATTAGGCGGGAAAAATCCAATTCAAATAGGACTTGGTGTGAAGGTAGGTTCAATAACTACTCAGTTTACTCAAGGTAACTTACAATACACAGGTTCGAATACAGATATTGCCATTGAAGGTAATGGATTTTTCATAGTTGCAGACGGTTCAACTAAATATTATACAAGATGTGGAAATTTCGCATTAGATTCCTCTGGTAATTTGGTTCATAGCTCTAGTGGTATGATATTACAAGGTTGGATTGCTGATGATAATGGTAATATAAATGTAAATACACCAATTACATCAATAAATATACCAATTGGTAAAACTATACCAGCCAAAGAAACAAGTCTCATTAAATTTGAACAAAATTTAGACTCAAGATTAAATGGTAGTTTATCTTATATTCCATCATCTTGTACAATTACATCTCCTACTTCTGAAAAAGCACAAATATCTATATCAATTAAACCTTCAGGAGGTTTTAATAAATGGGAGTATGTAGTAGATGCTTTAGGAATTGAAGGTTCTTCTATATCTTCTATTACAAATAAAACAGGAGTAATTGAGTTAGATGAAAATGGTAGAGTTTTATCTACTGGAAATGATATAGTTATAAATTTCAGTTCTGGCGCAACTGTTACTATAAAACCACCTTTAATTGGTAGTTTAAGCGGAGGTAAGTTTGAAGTTCAAAGCCCAGCTGTTTCAGATGTTGAGATAAAAGGAGTTTATTCAAAAGCATTTGATTTTGAAAATACAATACAAATACATGACAAACTTGGTGGAGTTCATAATATTAAACTTACTTTTTCCAAAATAGCAGATAATACTTGGAGATGGACTGCTTCTTCACTAGATGATTCTATAAATGTTAGTGGTAGTGGTATATTAGAATATGATGCAAATACAGGAAATTTTTCATCAGTAACTAATAACAAACTGACTGTAAACTATGGATCTGGAATGGGATTTTCTGAGATTTCAATCGATTTTAGTAAAACGACACAATTTTCCTCTCCAAGTTCAATTTTAGCAACAAGCCAAAACGGCTATTCATCTGGAGCTTTACAAAACTTTTCAATTGATGCTTTCGGTTGTATAAATGGAATATTCTCAAATGGTGTTATAATGAAGATTGGTCAGATTGCTTTAGCTAATTTTGCTAACCCATCAGGCTTAACCAAAGCCCAAGGCTCTCTTTTTAGTCAATCAAACAATTCAGGAATTCCATATATAGGTGCAGCAGCTACTGACGGAAGAGGAAAACTAATAAGTGGAAATCTTGAAACCTCAAATGTCGATTTAAGTAAAGAATTTACAGATTTAATAACTACTCAGAGAGGCTATCAGGCAAATGCTAGGTTAATTTCTACATCAGATGAGATATTGAATGAACTGATAAATATAAAGAGATAATATGAGAAAACCAATAGTTGAGATAAAACCAAAAAATAGAAATGTAGTTATGTGGAGTTATGTAGAAAAAAATGAAGAAGATAAAATAGAGTTTTTGCTTCCTATTGATCATACAAACATTTTAAATATAAATGAAGAAGTAAATCTAATAATAAGATATGATGATGACTCATTAAAAGAATTTTCATGTTTGATAGAAAAAATTGACTTCTCAGATTCAAAAGTTGTATGCAAAATACAGTCAGAAATAAAAAGATTAGAGAATAGAAAAAACTGGATTCGTATTCCAGTAAATCTTGATGTAACAATTTCAAAAACATTAGATGGTATAAACTCATCATCACAAGAAATAAGTACTAAAACTTGTGATATTAGTATAGGTGGTATAAGTATTTATTTAGAACAAGAAGTTAATATAAATAAAGGAGATATGTTGTTAATTAAAATTACAATTGATAATAATAAATCAGAGGCTTTAGGGTGGGTATGTGATTTAAATGAAAAAAAACAAATAAAGATAGCAAGAATATCTTTTATCTCAATAGATGATGTTTCAGATGCTAATCTAGCTAGGTTTATATATAGTTATCAAAGAACTTTTGGATATATAATTAAAGGAGGTTAAATGATAACACAAAGAGAAGTTGATAAAAAATATAATCAAGCGGATGAAAAGTTGAAAAAATACATTCCGCTCGTTAAAAATATAGCTTCAAAGTTATCATATAATCTACCACCAGGTGTTGATTATGAAGATTTAGTTTCAGTTGGAATGGTAGGATTATATGAAGCAATCTCACGATTTGATGAAAGTCGAAATACTAAGTTTGAAGCATATGCAAGATATAGAATTAGGGGTTCAATACTAAATTTTCTACAGAGTATGAATTGGATACCAAGAAGTGTAAAAGAAAAAGCTAAAATTGTTGAAAAAGTTACTGAAAATCTTACCTCAAAAAATGGAGAAATACCATCGGATGCAGAAATAACAAAAGAGCTTGGGTGGAGTATAGAGGAATACTATGAGCATCTTAAAAATTCATCTCCTATATACTTTATACCTATTGATGAATTAAATGAAGATTTTGAAATAGTAAACAGACTTGATTTTTATACGCCTGAAGAAAATGTAGAGAGAGAATTAAAAATAAAACTTGTTTCAGAAGCATTAGAAAAATTACCAGAAAAAGAAAAAATTGTTGTTAGTTTATATTTTTATGAAGATCTAAATCTTAAAGAAATTGGAAACATATTAGAACTCACTGAATCAAGAATTTCACAAATTTTATCATCAGCTATAAACAAAATTAAAGCATATTTAAGGAGTAAAATATGATAAGTGGAATAATGTTATCGTTAGGAATAGGTATTATTTTTATTTTATATAAATATTTCGAGAAAAAAACTGGAAAAAAAGGACTTAAAAATTTTATAGACCATATGATATTTGAAGAAGATAACAAGCAAATATTATCTAAGATTGAAGTTATTGAAAGCGAAATAAAAAAATTAAATAAAAAACTTGAGGAGATTAATAATACACCGAATGTAAATCAATTGAGGTTGAATTATGAAATTTTAGATAAAATGAGAAAAAGTGGCTTAAAACTTAAAGAAATATCTTTTATGCTTAATATACCATATTCACAACTTACTTCTATTTTAAAAAAACAACAAAAGGAGTTAGTTAACTAATGGAAATAGTTATTCTTAATTCAAATCCAAATCAATACTACAGAAAAATTTGGGAAAGAGCCTCAGATATATATAGTTTTAAAATTAGATTTGAAGATAACTTTATATTAGAAAAATCAAAAGAAGATAATTTGCTAATACTTTCAGATGATTGGGTATGTTGTGGAGGAGCTTTTAATAGAATTCAAAATGATATTGTTTTATTTAAAACCTCATTCGGTGTATTTGATGATTTAATATATATAACGAAAAATCATTTGACATGTGAGATCTTTAAGGGATTAATAAATTTAAAAACCTTGAAGGATTATATAAAAGCTTTAAGTCAAAAAAATCTACCTTTTTTGTCATATGATTTTTCTTCTTGTGAAGTTTTCCAATATACAGGACCTCAGAAAATATTTTTATCTAATATTTCAAATATTTCTAAAGAATTGAGAGAATTTTTATTTAAAACTATATATAAATCATTATTTAGTGAATTGCCACCCTCCTCTGTAGTTCATGGAGGTGATTTAGGAGATATTATATACTCAATTGCAGGATTTAAGGAACTTGGGTTAAAAAAAATAATATTAAAACCGCACGGATTTTATGAAACAAAAATGAGTGAAAAAACTGCATTATCATTAAAACCTTTTTTAGAAAAACAAGGTTTTTATGTAGAAGTAAAGAAAAATATAGATATAGATGATGCAGATATATTTTTAGATTTTTTTAGAGAAGGAGTTAGAGATATGGAAAATAATCATTTATCTATAACAAATTTTGAAAAAATTTTTATAAAACCAAATATATCAAATTTAGAATTAGATGTAGAGCCTCTAGACGTTGCGGAAGTTGTTATATCCCGAACAGAAAGATATAGAAATACAATATTTGATTATAGGTACTTAATTGACGGATTAGATGAAGATATAAAAGTATGTTTTGTAGGAACCAAAGAAGAATATGAAAGATTTGTAAAGATTTATCCTCTTCGTAGTAGAGTATTTTATTATCCAACATCCAATTTCTTAGAGCTTGCTTCAGTAATAAAAGGGTGTAAAGTATTTATAGGTAATCAATCATCTCCGTATGCTTTAGCTGAAGTTTTAAAAGTTCCAAGAATACAAGAAACTTCTCATTTAACTCCAAATTGTAGAGGCACAACTGAAAATTCTATTGATGTTTTAACGCAGGATGACTTATATTCAGCTAAAAACTTTCTTTTTAGAACTCTTGGTATAAATAAAAAAGTAGATAAACCCAAGAAAAAAACTCTACTTTTTTCTTTATCAGAGATTAAAACAGTAGAAGATTATGAAGCTTTAGTTTTATGGGTAGATTGGCATTTAAAAATCAATAAAGAAATAGATTTTTTTGATAATTTAGTTATATTAGATAATACATCAGAACATGTTTTTTTGTCATATTTTAAACAAGTATATCCTTTATCCCATGTAGAAAAAATATCTTTAGATGAAAAAGGTTATGTATTCCCATGTATATTGAAAGAAAAAGAAATTTCACTTCTTTCATTTAAAGAAAAAATAATTACTAATTCTTCTAATATAGTTGCTGATTTTTGGAGGGGATATTTAATTGGAATATCAGTTGCAGATGTAATGGGATATGAAAAAGCAATTTATTTATCTAGTAATTCTTTTATATTTAGCAATAGAATTGCTTTATGGGCTAAAAATACGAATGTTTTTTCTTGTTTATATGATCAAAAAGGCAGAATAATGACTTCTTTTCAAATAATACCTAAAAATAAATTTTCATATTTTACAAATCTTTTATTATTAAATGAAAAAATAAATTATGATTTTATCTACGGTCATTCTCTTGATAAATATCATTATCTACCTCAATATTTTTTAAAATTTGAAAATTCTGCTGATGAGTTTAAAAATTTTATCATTAAAAAATATAAATTGAATTCAAGAGAGAATATCCCTCAAAATATAGATTTAATAGAGTTAGAAAAAAATTATTTTGAAGGGAATCCAATTAAAATAAAAGATATTGAAATGAAGATGCTTTCAAATATTAATTTATTCAATTTAAAATATTCAGAGGCCTTAAATGAATAATTATTTTCAAATCTCTATCAAATTATCCTCAAAAAAATTTGTTCCAACTTTAATATGCTGATATATAAAATAGGTATGAGCAAGATTGAACTAGATGCTAAAGTTTTATTAAAACCCTTAAAAATAAGCGAGATTATAAATTTTTGTGAATATAATGAGATAGAAATATATCTAAAACCTATAGAAGAGATTTTTGCAAAAAGAAATTTTAGATTCATTTATTTAAGTAATTTTATAAAAAATACTGAAATGTTTGGGATAATATCTATGTTAAAAAATAAAAAGATAAAAGTATTATGGAAAATAGATATTGAAACAGATTCAGAAATACTAAAAAATATAATTTTTTTAGCCAAAAAATATATGATATATGGTATTTCATTAAGTTGTAATAGCAACAAAAATAAAATTAATATAAAAGAGATAACAAAAGCTTTAGGGGAAAAAACTGCAAACTTTGTAAGAAATTTTCATGATGATATTACTAAAAATGGATTATTTTTGAGGGTTGTAGAAAAAATGAGTTAAAGTTTTTTAAAAATATTTGGATATTATTATTGATGAATATTCTAAAAATATTATTATTAAACAAAATAAATTATAAAGGTAGATTTAAAATGATAAATAAAGCAAAAAAGATTATAAAAAATAGTTTAAAAAATACTTATGTTTGGACTATTCAAAAAGAAACCAAAAATATTAATAGTTGATGATGACGGCTTTATAAGAGCTGTCATAGCCAGTCATATTCCTAAGGATAACTTTGAAATACTTATGGCAAAAGACGGAGAAGAAGGATTAAAAATAGCAGAAAAAGAAGAGCCATCTTTGATTCTTTTAGATGCAAATATGCCAAACAAAGATGGTTGGGAGACTTTAATTGAATTAAAAAACAATAAGAAAACATCAAACATCCCTGTTCTTATGTGTACTGCGGTTGATGATGTAAACTCATTAGATAGAGCTTTTTTAGCTGGAGCTCAAGGGTATATAACAAAACCAATAAATAAAGATTCTCTTCTCAAAAAAATTAAAAAAACTCTTAATATGGAGGAATGATGGAAGCAACAAATGAATTTTTATCAATATTTTTGGAAGAGGCTCAATTAAGGATAAAAGATATTGAACAAGCTATGGAGGCTTTAAAAAAAGGAGATTATTCTGCACAAGAAGCAATAAGAATATCTACGCACACATTGAAAGGTATGTTTATGCAGATGGGATTTGATAATACAGCAAAGATTTTAAAGGAAATTGAAAATTTATTTACAAAGCTTAAAAATTTAAATAAAAATATACCTTCAAATAAAATACCAATTATAGAAGAGTGTATTTCAAATATAAAGATAAGCTTTGAGAAGATAAAAAATGAAGGATTGGAAGATAAAGATTTTAAAGAAAGTGAATTAAAACTAATACAGATTATTGAAAGTATTTAAGTTAAGGAGGAGAAATGAAAATCCTTGTTGTTGATGATTCAAAAACAATGAGGGTAATAGTTTCAAGGATAATGAAGGAGCTTGGGTATGAAGTAGGAGAGGCTTCAAATGGTAGAGAGGCAATAGATATATTAAAATCAGACTCTTCGTATTCACTTGTAATGGCTGATTGGAATATGCCTGAGATGAATGGTTATGATATGGTATTAAATATAAAATCAGATGATAATTTGAAGAAAATTCCAATAATAATGCTGACAACAGAAAATGAAATTTCAAATGTACAAAAAGCGATTAATGCTGGAGCGTCTGATTTCATAACAAAACCTTTTAAAAAAGAAACAATTCAAGAAAAAATAACAAAACTAATAAATGGAGTATAAAATGGAATGTAATATGAAAGAAACATTTAGTGTTAAAGATATATCGTATCAAATAGACTCAGTAGTACGTGATATATTTATGACTATGCTTGCTAATGAAATAACAAGCTGTCAGGAAGAGTTTAATGGTAGTGTAGAAGTAAGTGTTTTTTTAGGTATTGGTGGGAAGAAAAAATATACTGTTGTTATCGAAACAGATGAAAAATTTGCGATTAAAGTTGCATCTGCTATGTTGATGGAAGAGATAAATGAATGGTCTGAAGCTGTTAGTGATGCTTTTGGTGAATTAGCAAATATGATAGCAGGAAATATAAAATCAAAACTTCCATCTGAAACGGAATTATCTTTATCTCTTCCTACGGTAATTAAAGGAAAAAGTTATACCTATTCAACTCCAAAAATGAAAGAGATAGCTAAAATGTGTTTTAAATCTTTTGATAATCAAAAGATGTTAATAAAACTCTTTGAGGAGGTATAATTATGCAAACTACACAAGAAAATAAAAAAGATACTAAAAGAATAAGTAAATACTTAACATTTTTTTTAGATAAAGAAGAATATGGAATAGAAATATTGAAGGTTCAAGAAATAATTGGAATTATGCCAATTACCACTGTTCCTGGAATGCCTGCCTATATTAAAGGAGTTATAAATTTAAGAGGAAGGATTATTCCTGTTATAGATTTAAGACTCAAGCTTTCTATGGAAGGTGCAAAATTTACAGATGAAACATGTTTTATAGTTGTTAGATCAAAAAATGTATCTGTTGGAATAATTATAGATAGAGTGTCTGAAGTTGTTGATATTTCATCTGATGAAATTGAAGATTCTTCAACTTTATCTTTAATTAATTCAGAATATATAACTGGGATAAGCAAAAATAATGGAAAGGTTAGGATAATTCTTGATATAGATAAAATAATTTCAAATGATGATGAAAAAAAACTAAAAAAAATATCTGAGGAGGTAAAATGAATTTAATAAATTGGAATGAATCTCTTTCTGTAGGAATAGATAAGTTTGATCAAGAACATAAAAAATTGGTTTCTTTAATAAACCATCTAAATTTGGCAATGTCACAAGGAAAATCAAAGGATATATTGGGAGGTATTATCTCTGAGTTGATAAAATATTCTCAAACACATTTTAAAAATGAGGAAGATTTTTTCAAAGAGATAAATTTTAATGAATCTCAATCTCATATAAATTCACATAAAGCATTTGTCATAAAAGTAGGGGATTTTGAAAGTAGATTTAAAAGAGGACAGATTGGTTTGAGCGTAGATATAATTAATTTTTTAAAGGAATGGCTTACTAAGCATATTCAAGTTGAAGATAAAAAATACGGTGAGTTTGCAAAATCTAAAAATATAATAGGGTAATTTATGTTTATAGAGTGGAATGATAGTTTCTCTGTAGGTATAAAAAGGTTTGACGAACAACACAAAAAACTTATAGGAATTATAAATAAACTTTATGATTTCATGGGTTCTAACAATTCATATGATGAAATTGTGTCAATTATAAATGAACTTAAAGAATACACACAAAATCATTTTAATGAAGAGGAAATATTTCAGAAATCTATAAAATTTAATGATTATCATAATCATAAAAAACTCCATAAAGTTTTTATAGATAAAGTAACTGAGTTTGAAAACAATCTTAATAAAAGCTCAATAGGAGTATCTTCAGATATTATGGTTTTTCTAAAAAAATGGTTATTAAATCACATAAATGTGGAAGATAAAAAATATGGGATTTTTTATAACAATTTTCTATATAAAAAAGGAGGTTTTATGAAAAACTTAAAAGTTGGCAAAAAGCTTATGATTGGCTTTGGTGCTTTAACAATAATAACTGTAGTTGTTGGTTTAATTGGTTTATATGATATTAGAAAAATAGACAAATATGATACATTTCTTTACGAGCGGGGAATGATTCCGACTCAACAAGTTGAAAATACAATAAGAATTATAACTGAGAGAAGAGTAAAAATTTATCAAGCAGCTTTATATAAAGGAACAAACAATGCAGAAAAATACATAAAAGAAGTAGATGAAAAAAATCAAAAAATTGGAGTAAGCTTAAAGGAATTAATATCTATCTATAGCCCGGATAACTATTGGAAGATAGAATATAAAAATAAAAAAATAGAATTATCTAAGATAGATAAAATAGAAGAAAAAAGAAAAGAAATTTATGATATTTTGTTAAAATTCCAAGAGGATGAAAAAGAATATACTAAACTTATATCTGATGTAATACTTTTAATTAAAAATAATAAATCAAATGCAGAGATAATTGCTAAACTTTCACAAGGTGCTGTAATTATTGAAAGTATTTTGAACTTATCAGATAATATTACTAAAATTGCAAAAGATATAGGAAACATAATAGCGGACACAAATACTGATTTAGCAAACGAAACATTTGTGATACTTGTGGCATTTTTGATTGGTTCTTTTATATTTGCAGTTTTTGTATCTTTCTATCTAACTAAACTTATAACTGAGCCGCTTAAAAAGGGTGTAGAGATGATGGATGAGTTTTCAAAAGGACATTTAGATAAAAGGATGAATTTAGATACCAACGATGAGATTGGGGAACTTGCAAAGAAAATGGATAAATTTGCTGATTATTTACAAAATGAGGTTATTGATGCATTAATAAAAACTTCAAAAGGTGATTTAAACTGGAACTTTATACCAAAAGATGATGCTGATCTTATTGCTCCTGCTTTAAATAGACTAAAAGATACTATAAATACTCTTATCTCAGATATAAATATTTTGATTTCAAGCGCTATTGATGGAAATCTTTCTCAAAGAACTGATACTTCAAAACATCAAGGTAAATTCAAAAATATTGTAGAGGATATAAATAAACTTATAAATACTATAGTTGAACCTATAAATGAAGTATCAAATGTAATGGAAAAAGTTGCTCAGAAAGACTTAACACAAAGAATAACCAAAGACTATAAGGGAGATTTCAAAAAGCTTGCAGATTCAATTAACAAATCATTATCAAACATTGAAGAAGTCATAAAACAGGTGATATATGCAACTGAACAGGTTTCTTCTGCTGCTTCACAGATAAGCTCTGGAGCTCAATCATTAGCACAAGCAGCAAGTGAACAAGCTAGTTCAATTGAGGAGATAAGTTCAAGCATCCAAGAATTAGCATCTATGTCTAAACAAAACGCAGCAAATGCAAGAGAAGGCAAAGTAATGAGTGAGAAAGCAAAAACCGTTAGTGAAGAAGGAATGGAAAAAATGAGACAGCTTACTGATGCGATTGAAAAAATTAAGAAATCATCCGATGAAACTGCAAAGATTATAAAAACAATAGATGAAATTGCATTCCAAACAAACCTTTTAGCACTAAATGCGGCAGTTGAAGCAGCAAGAGCAGGAGAAGCTGGTAAAGGTTTTGCTGTTGTTGCAGAAGAAGTTAGGAATCTTGCTATGAGAAGCGCTGAAGCTGCAAAAAATACTGCAAATATAATTGAAGAGGCATTAAGAGATGCTCAAAAGGGGGTTGAGATAAATGAGGAGGTAAAAAAGAAGTTAGAAGAGATAAGCAATCAAGCTATTAAAGTTTCACAGATTGTATCTGAAATTACAGCGGCAAGTGAACAACAAGAACAAGGAGTAGAGCAGATAAATACAGGTATAACTCAACTAAATCAAATAACTCAATCAAACGCAGCAAGCAGTGAAGAATCAGCAAGCGCAAGTCAAGAGCTTTCAAGTCAAGCTCAGGAACTTATGAAGATGATTTCAGAATTTAAAACATCTGCAATAACTTCTACAACACAAAAATCTAATAAACAAAATAAAATCATTCAAAACAATATTCAAAAAAATCAAAAATTAGATCCTTCTTCTGTAATTCCACTTGAAAATGAAGCAGTATTGAAAACATTTTAATAGGGGGCAATACCTGCCCCCTATTTTAAAATAAGGGGATTGAGATGGATTTACAGGAAATAACAGCTTTAATCAACGATATAAAAACAAAACAAGATTTAGAAAAAGTAATAAATATTCTTAAATCAACGGATAATCATCAGTATAATAAAATCTTAGATTCATTAATAAAAGCAAAAGAGGGGAGTTTAGATATAAAGGATGTGTTTAGAGTTATTGATGAACTAAATTGGCAGAGTTTAAACGATAATGTAAAATCTAATGAGCAACAATATAGTATTTCTTTTGAAATACCAAAAGATTCAGATAGAGAACTAATAAAAGATTTTATAATAGAATCAAGAGAAAATATTCAAAATGCAGAAGAAGCTATTATAAAACTTGAATCAAACCCTAATGATAAAGAAAGTATAAATAAGGTTTTTAGATGTTTCCATACTATAAAAGGCACATCATCATTTATTGGTCTTTCTTTTATATCAGAATTTTCTCATCATGTAGAAAACCTTCTATCAAAAATAAGAGAAGGGAAAATTCCTTTCACAAAAAAATTAGGGGATATATCATTGAAATCAATAGATGTAGTAAAGTTTCTTTTAGATGATATTGAAAGAATAATTTCTGATGAAAATAATAACTACACTGTTAAAAAACCAGATGGTTATGATTATATAATAGAAAAAATTAAAAAGGCTGATGATTTAATAAAAGATGAGAAAGTTGAAACAATACAAAATGAAAATAAAATTGATGATAATCAATTTAATAAAAATTATGATGAACAATCAGAAGACAAAACAATCAGAGTTAAAATAGAAAAACTGGATAGATTAATAGACACAATAGGTGAAATGTCAATAACTTTTTCGATGATTTTTCAAAAAATAGAAGAATCGAAAAATCATGAGATGATAAAAAAAGCACATCAACTTGAAAAAATAGTCAGAGAACTCCAAGAACTTGGTATGTCACTTAGGATGGTTCCAATAAAAAATATGTTTAACAAAATGCAAAGACTTGCAAGAGATTTATCAAGAAAGATGAATAAAGAAATTATTTTAAAAGTTAGTGGTGAAGATACAGAAATAGATAGAAATATGATTAATTCCGTTGAGGAAATGCTTGTTCATATGCTTAGAAACTCAATAGATCATGGTATAGAATCTAAAGAAGAAAGAATAAATAAAGGGAAAGATCCTAAAGGTACTATAAATCTAAGAGCATACAATGCGGATGGAAATGTGATTTTTGAAATTGAGGATGATGGTAGAGGGTTAAATAAAGAAAAGATTCTTAAAAAAGCTATAGAAAAAAACTTAATTGACCCTAATATTCAATTAAATGAAAATGACATATATGACTTAATATTCCTGCCAGGTTTTTCTACAGCAGAAAAGATAAGTGATATTTCTGGTAGAGGTGTAGGAATGGATGTTGTAAAAAAGGGTGTTGAAGCATTAAGAGGGAAGATAGAAATAAAAACTCAAGAAGGGAAATTTACGTTGTTTAGGTTGAAATTTCCTTTAACTATGGCTGTTACAGATGGAATGCTTGTTAAAGTTGATGATGATATATATGTAATTCCTGTAAATGCGGTAAATATATTAGCAAAAAAAGAAGAAGGCAAGCTATATTCAATTAATTCAAAGGATGAAGTTTTTCATTTAAGAGGTGAAGTACTTCCAGTATTTAGAATGAGAAAAATATTTTCTAAGGAAAATAAAAATATTGATGGTATATTTGTAATAGTAAAAGATAAGGAAAGAAAAATAGCATTAATGGTTGATGATGTAATAGGAAAACAACAGGTTGTAGCAAAACCATTAACTGGTATTAAAAATTTTCCTGGGATACTTGGAGGATGCATTCTTGGAGATGGTAGAGTAGCAGTTATAATTGACCCACAAGGAATAATAAAGTTTTATAAAGAAAATTTTAAGAAAGAAAATGTTTTTGTAACTTCAAATGTTTGATATAAAAGATGTTATCATTAGAGAATTTGAGTTTAAAAAGATAAAAGAAATTTTATATTTTATCTCTGGTATTTATCTAAACGATTCTAAAAAAGATTTAGTAAAAACACGACTTTCAAAAAGAATTTTGGAACTTGGTTTTAGTAATTTTATTGATTATATTAAGTTTATTGAGAAAGATACAAAAGAACTTTATAATATGATTGATATACTTACAACTAACAAAACTGATTTTTTTAGAGAAATAAAACATTTTGAGTTCATGAAAAACAATATATTTCCTAACTATAAAAATAAAAATCTTACTATATGGAGTGCTGGTTGTTCGGATGGTAAGGAACCATATTCTATAGCAATAGAAATAAAAGAATTTTTTGGAAACGAATCCAATAAAAGAATTCTTGCCACAGATATTTCATCACGTATGATTGAAAGAGCAAAAAACGCTATTTATAATTTTGAAGATATTAAACTAATTCCTAAAGAAAAAATAGAAAAATATTTTGAAATTGTTGATTCAAAGAAAAAGCTATTTAAAATAAAAGATGATATAAAAAAACTTGTAAGTTTTGCTGTTTTAAATTTATTAGATAAATGGGTTATGAATGGACCTTTTGATATAATTTTTTGTAGAAATGTAATGATTTATTTTACTCAACAGATACAAGAAACACTTGTTAATAGGTTTTATAATATACTCAGAAGTGGTGGTTATCTGTTTGTAGGTCATTCAGAAAGTCTAAACTCTATTAAACATTGCTTTAAATATATTCAACCTGCTATATATCTAAAAGTATAAAAAAATGATAACTGTAAATGTTGGTGATTTCAAGTTTTCATCAGATCAAGATGAGGAAATAATAACCTATGCTTTAGGAAGCTGTGTAGGTGTTAGTTTTTTTGATTCAGTTTTAAAAAAAGGTGGTATGTTACATGCTATGTTAGATGATTGTGATAATCATAAAGAAAAGTGTATTTCTAATCCTTTTATGTTTGTTAATTCAGGTATGGAGTTAGCTTTAAAAAAATTTATTGAAGAAGGCTCAGATAAAAAAAATCTCATAATATGCGCTTGTGGTGGAGCAAGTCCAATAGCAAAAGATAGACAAGATTTTTTCCAAATAGGAATGAAAAATGTAATAATGCTAAAAAAAATTATGTGGAAATATTCTTTAATATTTAAAGCAACTCATTTCGGTGGATATTCTTCAAGAACAATGAAGCTTTCGCTTAGAGATGGAAGTGTGATAGTAAAAACTCCTACAGAGGAATTTTTTTTATACCAGAGTTTTGTAAATAATTTTAAATAGGAGTTATATATGAATATACTCATAGTTGATGATAGCCCTGTTATGAGGAAAATGATTAAAAAAACAATTGAGATGTCTAATATCGATAATTGTGTTTTTTTTGAAGCTGGTAATGGAAAAGAAGGATTAGATATATTAGAAAAGAATTGGATCGATTTAATTCTTGCTGATATAAATATGCCTATTATGAATGGTATAGAGATGATAGATGAAATAAAGAAAAATACTGTTTATAATGATATTCCTATTCTTGTTATATCAACAGAAAAAAGCTATGATACAATGGAATATTTAAAGGGCAAAATAGTTGGTTTTATTCATAAACCATTTACACCAGAGTTTTTTAGTTCTAAAATATCAGAAATCACTGGAGGGATATATGGGAAAAGATGACAAGCTTTATATAACAGCAGCAAATGTTTTTGCAAATTTAGTATTTTTAACTCCAATAGAAAACAATCTCAAAAATGAAAACGAATTTTTAAATTTTAAAATAGATTTCACTGGTGAGAAGAATGGTTATATGATAATGAAAATAGAAAAAAATTTACTTGAGTATATTAATTCTATTATTAGTGATGATAAGAATGATATAAAAGAATGCGGAAAAGAGATATTAAACATAATATGTGGTAATATACTTTCTGAAACTTTTACAGATAAAAAGAGATTTAAATTATCTCCACCTATTTTTGTTGAAAAACTTGATATAGATGCTTACAATTTTTCTTGCTCAACTAAAATATTTTTTGAAGAAGGTAGTGTGTACTTATATTGTAATTTAAATAAGTAATAAAAAATGATTAAAGTTTTGATTGTAGATGATTCTGCATTAATCAGAAAAATATTAACAGAAGAGCTTTCGAAATATAGTGACATAAAAGTTGTGGGAACTGCTATAGATCCATATTTTGCAAGAGATAAGATAATTGAATTAAACCCTGATGTAATAGTTTTAGATCTTGAAATGCCTAGAATGGATGGACTTTCATTTTTATCGAAATTAATGAAATATTATCCAAAACCAGTTATAGTTTTTAGTTCTCTTACACGTGAAATAAATGAGACAGCAATAAGAGCATTAGAGCTTGGAGCAGTTGAAATTATTGGCAAACCTGTTTCTTATGCTACATCACAGGAGATAAACAAAAAGTTGGTAGTTGCAATAAGAAATGCTTCATTAGTTCGTTTTGATACTAAAAAGATTAATTTAACAAACAATTTTCAAAAAATAACTGATAAAAAGATTTCAGATTTTAAAACCACTCAAAAGATTATAGCTATAGGTTCATCTACTGGGGGTACCTTAGCCTTAGAAGAGATTTTAACAAAACTTCCAGTTGATATGCCAGGAATTGTTATAGTACAGCATATGCCACCAGGTTTTACCTCATCTTTTGCTAAAAGATTAAATGATATATGTAAATTAGAGGTAAAGGAAGCAGAGGATGGTGATTTTATTGTAAGGGGAAGAGCTTTTATTGCTCCTGGTGGCTATCATATGCTTGTTGAGAGAAGTGGAGCAAATTATTATATAAAAATAAAAGATGGACCTATGGAGCATTTTCAGAAACCGGCTGTTGATCCCCTTTTTAGATCTGTAGCTAAAAATGTTGGTAAAAATGCTATTGGAGTGATACTAACAGGTATGGGTAAGGATGGGGCTAAGGGAATGTTAGATATGAAAAATAGTGGTGCTTACAATATAGCACAAGATGAAGAGACTTCACTTGTTTTTGGTATGCCTAAAGAAGCTATAGAAATAGGAGCAGTAGATGAGATTATACCATTATATAAAATATCACAACGATTAATCGAAATTGTTTATGAGACAAAAGTATAAGGGGGTTTTATGATAAAAATACTTTTAATTTTAATTAGTTTGAACTCAAATGCTAATGATAGTTTAAAAAATTTTCTTATAGAAAAAGGTATAATCAACAAGGATGAATATGAAAGTTATTTAAATAAAGAAGAAAAAAAAGATTTAGAGACAAAAGGTCTTTTTACTTTTAGATATTTTAGACAACAAAATATTTATCAAATTCACAGAGATATTTTTTTGATTCAAACAAAGCTTGAGCTATCAAAAAACATAGATAAAAATTTAAAATTAACAATTGGCTTTGCAACTGGAGATAAGTCTAAGCCAAGGAGTAATTTTGAGAGTTTAACAGGAGGTTTTGCTAATAAAAATATAAATTTAAGTTTAGCAAATTTAATGTTTAATAAAAAAAATTTCAATTTTGTAATTGGTAAATTTCAAAACAATATATGGGCATCTAATAGTTCTTTAATTGATAGTGATATAACATTTGAAGGAGCATCTTTTGAACTTAAAAATAAAAATATATGGTTTATATATAATCCTCTATTAATGCAAGAATTTTCTATTACTGATAAAGATCCTAAACTTAATATAGTTCAATTTGGTTTAGATTTTAAATATACTAAGTTTGCATTAACATATTATGATTTTATGTATATAAAAAACACCTCTACTTCTACCTTTATATCAAGGCCTCAAAGTCCATATATACTTTCTAACTCTGAAGTAAATTCAAAATATAAATACGATTATAATATTTTAGCAACTGATATTAAAATGGAAATACCAATTTCAAATCTTATGTCGTTTATTTATTATGCTAATATTGGCAAAAACATAACAATATCAAAAAATTCTGATTTTATAATCTATGGTTTTGAACTTTCTAAAAAGAAAAATGATTTTAAATTTTTATCATTTGCTTTTAGTTATAGAAAACTTGAAAATGATTCTTTTTTAGATATTTTACCAGATATATCAAATTATGGTGGTTCTACTGGTATTAAATCATCAAGAATTTTGATAACACTAAACTTAACAAAAAATATTTCATTAATTCCTTATTATATATACTCAAAACCAAACAATAAAAATCAGAAAAATGAAAAAGTTTTTATCTTTGATACAAATTTTAAATTTTAAATATGTTATTTTTAATTTTAAACATATTATTTTTAGTTGACGAAAATGAATGTAGCAATAAGATTAATAATATAAAAACTTACACATCTCATGAATTTTTCAGTCAAATATCTGAAGTAAGGAAAAAGATAATGGACTTGGAAAAATCTTTTAAAAATTCTAATTTTAAAGTGATATCTATACTAATTAATGAATCTGAAAATGGCAATTATTACTTTGAATTAGATTATAAACCATCAAAAAAATGTCAGTATTTTGAAATTAAAGATTATGAAATAGATTATTCTAATAGATTAGAAAAAGATGTCATGAAGAGTTTAAAATTGAAAAATATAGATTTGTTAACAATGCAAAATGATAGGTATTCTAAGAAAATTAAAATCTCATATTTATTTCCATATATAGGTCATGGTTGCTTAAAAGATGTAGAGCACAAAACATATAAGATGCCTATATATGATAGTTTTAGAATAGAAAAAATAAAAACATCTATTAAAAATAAATTTATTAATACTAACAGACCTTATTTTTTAATAGAAGAAGATGAAGAGAAAGAATATATTTACATAGATTATCCTGTCTGTTTACATGAAAAAATGATTAAAAAATTTGAAATAAAAAGATACTTTGGATTTTTATATGATAGATATTCTGATGCTTACAAAGCTGCTATCAAAGCAGTAAATTCATTTGAAGGTGCAGGATTAGATATTTTTTATTTTGATACTTATGAAGAGAATGGAAATTTTACTTTTTTCATAGACTGGATTTATAGAACAAACAAAAAGACGGAAATAAATACATATTATTCAAAACGGATTTTTAATACTCAAAAAGAAGCAATAGCTGAACTTTCAAATTCGATTAAAAATCTTAAATCTAACAAAACATTCCTAATAGAGAAATTCATAAACCATGAAGAGGAAGGTTTTTCGTTTGTTTTTAGATATATAGAAAAATAATTTTAATAACTTTAATAATTTTAAATACTTGACAAAGTTTAATAATTTTTATATATTTTATTTGGAGGATAAAATGGATCTTGGGCTTATAGTAGGTCTTGTGCTTGCTATAGGTAGTATAATAGGTTCTTTTTTATGGGAAGGTGGAAATGTCTCCTCACTTATACAAGGTCCTGCTATGTTAATTATATTTGGTGGAACCATATCAGCTACAATGATCGGAACCCCTTTCAAAAAGTTTTTAGATGCTTGGAAGGTTGCATTGAAAGCAATTTTTGAATCTAAAATTGAACCAGAAAAAGTAATAAATGATTTAGTAATAGCATGTGAAAAAGCTCGCAGAGAAGGATTATTATCTCTCCAACAAGATGTTTCAAAATTATCTTTGCCTATAGCACAAAAATACATGAAGATGTTTATTAATGGTACAGAACCTTCTCTTATAAAAGAAATAGCAGATATGGAGTTGGAATATATGAGTCAAAGACATTCTTTTGGAGCAGGAATTTTTACAAAAATGGGTGGGTATTCTCCAACTATGGGTGTTATTGGTACCGTAATGGGATTAATTAGTACTTTTTCACATGCAGGAGGAGACCCTGAAAAACTTGTCCATTCAATTGCTGCAGCTTTTATTGCTACATATTGGGGAGTATTAATGGCTAATATATTTTTTTTACCAATAGGAGATAAACTTAAAAACAAACATCAAGAAGAAATGTTGATATATTCAATAGTTATTGAGGGTATTATGGCAATTGAAAATGGTTTTTCTCCTAGAGTTCTTAGGCAAAAACTTACATCTATGCTACCTATATCAAAACAAGATTTTTCTCCTTCAAAATCAGTTAAAAAAGAGGCATTAAAAGTATGATTAAAAAGAAACATCATGAAGAGGAACATGAAAATTCTGAAAGATGGCTTCTAACATATGCTGATTTGATTACATTATTACTAGGACTTTTTGTAGTTTTATATTCAACTGCTCAACAAGATACTGAAAAGTTTAAAAAGGCAATGAGAGCAATGGTTAAAGTTTTAAATCCTGATAAAGAAGAAAAATTGTATGGTAATAACAAAGAATTTAGTTTGATAATAGGAAAAGAATCATCTGGTGAAAAAGAAAATGAATTATGTGATGAAAAAGGACTAGAAAAATTAAGAGAGGAAATAGAGAAAAATGAGGCTAAAGGTAGTGGTATCACAGCTAGAATGAGTGAAGAAGGGTTGATAATAGATATGGAAGAAAGAGTGCTGTTTGATACAGGAAAGGCTGAATTGAAAAATGAAGGTATAGAAACTTTAAAAAAGATTTCTCCTTATTTAAAAAAAGTAAAAAATAAAATAAAAATTTTAGGACATACTGATAATGTACCAATAAAAAATAGTTTATTCCCATCAAATTGGCATTTAGGGATGAGAAGAGCTGAAAAAACATCTGAGTTTTTGATTTTTAATGAAAATATTGATTTAAAAAGATTTGTATCTGGTAGTTTAGCGGATACCAACCCTGTTTCAGATAACAAAACAGATGAAGGTAGAAGAAGAAATAGAAGGGTTGAGATAATTATATTGAAAGAAGAGAAAAAACAAAATAAAGATGATAAACAAAATTAAAGAAATTATTAATTTTAGCAATATCAAATTTTCAGAACTATTAACAGCTTTTGTAATAATTTTTGTGGTTTTCTTGTTAATTATTCCAATTCCAAATTTAATAATAGATATGCTTTTTATTAGTATTATAGCTTTTTCTATAACCGTATTTTTTATTTCATTTATAATAAGTCAATCGATGGATTTTTCTTCATTTCCAACTATTTTGCTTATTTCATCTTTCGGAAGATTGATAATAACTGTAGTTGCAACAAAAAGAATTCTTATGGATGGAAGTTGTGGAAAAATAGTTGAATCAATTGGAAATATGTTTTTGGGAGATAATGCTATAATTGGTATTGTAGTTTTTGCAATAATCATAACAATTCAGTATTTAGTGATCATAGGAGGTATAACAAGGATATCTGAAGTTAGCGCAAGATTTACATTAGATGCTATGCCAGGCAAGCAAATGTCGATTGATGCAGATTTAAATGCAGGTTTAATAACAGAAGAAGAAGCAAAAAGAAGAAGAAAGATAATAGAAGAAGAAGCTGATTTTTATGGTTCTATGGATGGTGCTTCAAAATTTGTAAGAGGTGATACTATAGCTTCAATAATCGTAATAATTATAATTTTTATAGGTGGTACCTTACTTGGAGTTATAAAATATGGACTTGGAGTTTATGAATCATTTGAAAAATATGCTACCATTGCTATAGGTGTTGGACTTCTAACACAAATTTCTTCTCTTTTAACATCTGTTGCTGCAGGTATTTTGGTAACCAGAGCAACCTCTGGAGCTGATTTGGCAACAGAAGTTGCTTCGCAGATTTTTATAAAAAAAGAGGTTTTATGGATAGCAGCTATTGTTTCATTTTTCATGATTTTTATACCATCAACTCCTAAAATTGTTCTTATTACCTTTTCTTTAATTATGGTCTTTGTATCTTTGTATATTAATGGAGGAAAAAATAAAGAAATAGAAGAGGAAAATAAAGAATCAAAAAATCAGATTTTTGAACCACTCGAAGAAGATGTGATATTATTAGAAATTGGATTAGGTTTAATAGGAATTGCTAATGAAGGTGAAGAGAATTTATATACAAAAATTGAAAATCTTAGGAAAAATATTTCAAAAGAATTAGGCTTTAAAATACCTTATATAGTTCTTAAAGAGTCTCACTTGATATCTACCAATTCCTATTCAATAAAAATATTTGGTATTGAATTGGCAAAAGGAATAATACAACCATCTTCCCTTCTTGCTATAAATGCAGGTAATGCTAAAATGGTTGAGGGGAGAAAAGAAGATAGTTTAGATCCAGTTTTTATGCTACCTTCAATTTGGATAAAAAAAGATGAAAAATTTATTTTTGAAAAGAATGGTTACACTGTGGTTTCTCCTCAGTCAATAATAATAACACATTTAAGTGAAATTTTAAAGAAATATTCATATGAACTTTTAACACGACAAACAGTTTCTGAAATAGTTGATGAAGTAAAAAAGAAATACCCAGGTACTATAGACGATACAATACCATCTGTTTTATCTATAGGTGAAGTTCATAGAGCTCTTCAAAATCTATTAAGAGAAAATATTCCTTTGAAAAATATAAGATTCATTTTAGAAGCTTTTTGTGATCAGTCAAAGATTTCAAAAGATCCAATATCTTTATCTGAAGCAGCACGTAAAGTATTAGCTAGATATATAACTGAAAAAAATCTAAATACAGAAGGTATTCTTGAAATATATACCTTTTCACCCAAACTTGAAGAAATAATATCTTCAAATGTAAAGAAAACTGAGCAAGGATATTTTATTTCCTTGTCTCCTTCTGAGATAACTAAAATTGCTGATAAAATAGCTGAGGTAGCAAAAGACAGACTTCCTGAGCCTGTTGTTATTGCATGTTCATCATCAATAAGATATGCTGTTAAAAAAATGTTTGAGAAAGTTTTATCTAGTGTTTGTTTTATGTCTTATGATGAAATAAGCTCTGATGTTAAAATAAAGGTTTTGGAGCAAATAGATGTCTGAAATATGTACTTTTGAAGCATACAATATAGTTGATGCGTTAAGACTTGTAAAGGAAACTTTAGGAGCTGACGCTAAAATAATTGGAACTAGGAAAGTTAGACCATTTTTAGGTTTGGGAAAAGAAAAAATTCAAATAATTGCTCAGAAAAAGCAAGAAAATTTGAATATATTAAATGAGATACAAAGTAAAATTTTAATTCTATCAAAGTCAATAGAAGAATTAAAAGAGAAAAATCAGCTTAAGAATGATTTAATAAAATTTTTAAAAAAAGATATATCAGTTGATTTCGCATATGAGATTGCATCAATATCTAATGACATAAATGATATTTTTCAGTATTTTGAGAGGAATTTTTTAGAGATATCAAAACTAGAAAAGAATATCTATTATGTAGTAGGACCAAAAAACAGTGGAAAAACAGCATTTATTAAAAGTTATATATCAAATTTAAAGTCTAAAGAAACAAAGTATATCACTACAAAAAAACTAACTATACCAAAGGTAAAAAACAATGAAATTCTATTTGTAGAATTAAACTCAATAAACCTATCAGAAATATATAAACTAATTGAGATTATAAAAAGGGAAAATGAGTTAGGGTTAATAGTATGTTTTGAAGCAGCTAAATATCCATCATCTCATGAGTGGAATAAATTATTTGTTGATGTAAGATATTTGATTAAAGTCATAACAAAAATCGATGAAGTATTATCTAAATTAGTCGTTTTTGAAACTTCTAAGAAAATTCCAGGTTTTTTATTGGGATTTACATCAAAAAAATCAAAAAAGATAATATTTGAAAGTTTTCAAAAAGAAAAATATATTGATATTTTCATAAGTGAGTTATATGGTAGTAAAAATGAATAAAAACAATAATTTATTCTTGAAAATAACAAAAATCATCTCTGTACAACTGCAAAAAAATATATTAAAATTTTTATCGCAGCATCTGAAAACAAAGGTAAATGTTCATCTAAAAGAAGTAGGGATAAATAAAATACATCAAAATTTAGATAGGTTTATAACATATACTAAATTAGATGATAATTTTGTAGCTATTGCTTGGGATATAGATTTAATTAAAGTGTTGATAAAAAATATAACAAATGAAGAAACTGAATACATTTCTCAAATAAACAAAATAGTTTTTTTAAATAAATTTGCTGTTCCTATATTTGAAAGTTTTATAGATCTCTTTGGTAAATATATTAATTTAAGTGATTGTTTATTAAAGACATCAGATAGTATAAAGGATATTTTTGAAGAAGATATAGAGGTATGTTATATAAAATATGCGTTGTGTCTAGATAATTTGGAGTTTTACTTTGATTTTTTAATACCACAACAAATTGCAAGAGATAACTTATCTAGAGTTGATCTGTCAAATATTCTTTCAAAAAAAATCATTTGTGAAAAATATGACTTCACTAATATTACTACCAAAGCTTCAATAATATTAGGTAAAAAATATTTATCGTTATTGGACTATTCTAAGATTAAAAATAATGACTTAATAATCTTAGATAAAGAAGACCCTTCTTTAGTATGGATTTTTTTTGAAAATAAAAAGTGTATAAAAGGAAGGATCGGAATTCATAATAATAAATTAGCTATTAAAGTGACTGAAGTTGAGTAAGGAGGCGAAATGAACGAAATGTTAAATAGTATAAATGAGTTCAACAAAACTCCTGATACTAGTAAGAACTCAAAAATAAGCGAATCATTTATAATGGATATACCTGTTGAAATATCTATTGAAATAACTAAAATAAACATAATTTTTAAAGAACTTTTAAATTTAGAAGTTGGTTCTGTTATAAATCTAAACAAATCTCCTCAAGATCCATTGACTATATATGCTAATGGAAAAGAAGTTGGGAAAGGAGAAATTGTGATGTTAGATGATACAATTGGAGTTAGAGTTTTATCTTGGAAGGAAGAAAAAAAATGAAAAAAGTTTTTCTGTTTTTTTCAATTTTTACTTTAATAAGTTTAATCTTATTTTTGAATGAGTTTGTAGTGTTTAAAAAAGAATTTAATATTTATTTTAATATATTTTTGCTAATAATTGGGATTTTTATAATTTATAAAAAAATTTTTAAAAACCAGCTTGATATTTTGAAGAAGAAACAAGAGATAAAATTAAAATCAATTTTAAATATTGATAAAAATTCAAAACTTATCTTGGTTGAATTTAAAGAAAATGAATATTTGATATTTAGTTCATTAAATCATTCCTTTTTAGTTGAAAAAAATAAAAGTAAAATAAGAAAAAATGACAAAATAATAAATTACAATGTAGATAAATATTTGAAAGAAATTATGAACTCAAAGTATATAGGAATAAGTTTAATTTTAATATTTTTGATTGTATTTAGTTTAGAAAATTGTTTTGCTTATAATTTTGAACAAAGTATATCATCTAACTCTTCCTTTCTACATATATTTATTTTGATAAGTTTGCTTGCTATTTCACCTGCTTTAATTTTGATGCTAACTCCATTCACCAGGATTGTTATTTCCCTTTCAATACTAAGACATGCTATAGGATTACCGTCGGTTCCATCAAACCAGATAATTACAGCATTGAGTATATTTATGTCATTTTTTATAATGAGGGAGGAAATAGATTTATTATCAGAAAAAGTATTTAAACCATATATAGAAGGAAAAATAAGACATTCTCAAATGATTGAAGAAAGCAAAAAAATAATAACTCCCTTTTTAATTAAACATACAGGTGAAAAAGAGTTAAAAACTTTTATAGAAATATCAAAAATAAAAGATTCACAAACCGTTCCTTTTTCAGTTTTAATTCCTGCTTTTGTATGTAGTGAAATTAAAAAAGCTTTTAAAATAGGAGTTATGATATACATACCTTTTGTTGTGATAGATTTATTGATATCTTCAATACTTATGTCTATGGGGATGATTATGTTACCTCCTGCTATGATATCTGTTCCAGTTAAAATTTTGATATTTGTTATGGTTGATGGTTGGAGATTAATATTGGAGGGAGTTTACAAAAGTTTTATATGAGTGAATCAATAGCATTTTTATCATTAATAAAATACGCATTAACAGTTACTATGAAAATTTCTTTGCCTTTTTTGATTACGTCAGTTTTAGTTGGACTTGCTATAGGAATATTTCAAACAGTTACACATATTCAAGATGCATCTGTTTCTTTTGTCCCCAAAATTTTTGTAATGATTGTTTTAGTTTTTTTGTTTGGAAAGATAGTTCTTGAACAATTGATTATTCTTTTTTCCGATTTTTTTTATCTTATACCTAAAACATGCCGGATGTAAATTATATAACTTTATTATTGATACCTCTTCCAAGAATTTTTGGATTTTTGTTTTTTTCTCCAATACCTTTTCCATATCAAAATTATAAATTAAAAACGATTTTTGCGATTTCTCTTTCATTGATATTATCAAATTATATTGCTAAATATGAATTCAAGTTGACTATTATATTATGCGAGATTTTATTAGGTATGATATTGGGTTTTGTTGTTAAATTATCGGTTTATGTTTTTTCTTTATTGGGAATAATTTTAGATTTTCAATCAGGTATGATGATGAATAGAGTTGCTGATCCACTAAATCCTGAACACACAACAGTTTTTTCAAGTTTTTTTAACACAGTTGCTATATTAATATTTTTGTGCATTGATGGACATTTATATTTAATAAAAGTTTTTGCAAAAAGTTTTGAGATAATTCAACCTCAAAAAATATCATTTGAAAATATTATTTATATTCCAATTGAAAGTTTTATTTATTTTTTCATGCTTGGAATAAAATTTTCAATTCCAATAATTTTTTGTAGTTTAATAAGTGAGATTGTTATAGGAATTTTATCAAAAATTATGCCAACTTTGAATTTTATGATAATAGGTCAGCCTTCAAGATTTATTATAGCTATGATATGTGTTTTTATGTTTATTAGCTTTTTTTACAAAATATCAGAAAATGTGTTTTTTGACTTATCTAATCAGATAAATTATATTTTTTCAAAGATATGAGTTTTCAAGAAAAAACAGAAAAACCTACTGGTAAAAGATTATCAGAGCTAAGAAAAAGAGGTGATGTATTAAGAAGTTATGATTTTAGTGTTTCTTTAGCTTTTTTTTTGTCTTTTTATTTATTTTTTTTAATTAGCAAATATCCTACAAATTATATAAAAGAAAGTTTTAGATATTTTTTTTCATTTAGTTATATAGATTTAGATCTAAATATTCTTATAAATAATATATTAAAGATATTCTTATTTTCTTTTCTACCAATAGGTTTAGGAATAGTTTTAGTATCAATGATTAGTTTTTTAATCCCTTCTGGTATAGTATTAACAAAACCAAAAATTTCTTTTGAAAGATTTAATCCTTTGAAAAATATTAAAGATTTATTTAGTTTAAGTAAACTTTTTGAAGTTATTAAAAATATACTTAAAGTTTTTTTTATATTTTTTTTAATATACCATATATTAATAGAAAAAATTTCGTCTTCATTTAATTTATTAAATGGAAGTTTTTATAAAAATTTAATATTTTTAAATCAAAATATAAAAGAGATAACTCTAAAATTATTAATTATTCTTTTTGGGTTTTCATTTTTAGATTTAGTATATCAATTTTATGTTTACAACAAGAGAATAAAAATGACTAAACAGGAAGTTAAAGAAGAGTATAAAGAAATGGAAGGGAATCCTCTTGTAAAAGGTAAAATTAGAAGAATGATGAGAGAATTTACAAAAAGAAACAAGATATCTCAAGTAAAGGAATCATCAGTTGTTATTACAAATCCTACTCATTTTGCTGTTGCTTTAAGATATAAACCACCTTTTGATAAAACTCCAGTATTAGTTGCAAAAGGTAAAGATAAGCTTGCTTTAAAAATAATAGATATTGCATATAAAAATGGAATACCTGTAAAAAGAGAGCCTCCTTTAGCAAGAGCAATATATAAAATGTGTGATGTAGGAGAGGAAATAAATCCAATTTTTTATAAAGCTGTTGCTGTTTTAATTGCAAAAATTTATAAAGAGAGAAAAAGAATTTAACTCCTGCATATGCTTAGCAATTTTTTGTATATAATTTTCGGTTTTTCAAATTTAGATATTATAATAAATTTATTATTTTTTCTATTTAATACTAAAAAATAATCTGAATATGAATTATTTTTAACCATATTATCTATAAAGTATGAAGAAATTATAAATATATCTCCTTTTATATTGTTTGGAAATTTTTTTTTAAATAAGATTTTATATTTAAGCTTTTTTAATATTTTTTCTATATAGTATAGATAAAAATTATTTTTTTCAAACAATACTATTTTAGTTTTATTTTTATTCATTTTTCTAACTTCATTTAGCAAGACTATTCTTTTTTTGGTGAATTAAGTTATTTATAAACTTAAATAAATCTTTTGCACTATAAGGTTTTGGAAGAAAAATGTAATTGGTTTCTATTATTTTCTTTTGATTTTCGCAATCAAGATATCCACTTGTTATTATGAAATTTATATTATTATTATTTAAAGAATTTATAAAATCTACTGCATTTCCATCAGGTAAAACTAAATCTATAATTATAATTTCAATATCTTTATTTTTTGTGATTATTTCCTTAGCTTGGGCTATATTTGATGCTATTAATACTTTATAACCATTTTCTTCTAGAAATCTTTTATTGATTTTTAGGAGATCTATTTCATCATCAACAAGAAGAATATTTTCACCGTTTCCTTTTTCATAAACTGCAGATTGTTCTAAGCATATAATTTTTACTTTTTTTTCTTCACAAAGAATTGGTAGATGAATCATAAATTTTGTCCCTTTATTTAATTTACTTTCAAAATCGATTTTCCCTTTATATTTTTTAACTATATTAAAGACAGTGGTTAAACCTAAACCTGTCCCTTTACCTTTTTCTTTTGTTGTAAAAAAAGGTTTAAAAATTTTTTTCTTTGTTTCCTCATCCATTCCTTTACCATTATCCTCGATAGAAATTGTTATGAATTCACAATTTTCTACCTTAGAATTATAAGTAGAAATTTTTATCTTACCACCGTTTGGCATTGCATCTTTGGAATTTATTAATAAATTAAATAATATTTGTTCAAGTTCAGTATCGTTCATTAAAATTTCATCCTTTTTGGCTTCCAAATTCATAATAATTTCAATATTTTCTCCTACTATTCTTTTTATTATCTTCTCAACTGACTTAATGAATTCTGATATTTTTATAAATTTTTTATCAAGAGGTTGTTTACGTGAAAAAGAGAGAATGTGTTTAGTAAGTTGTCCTGCTCTTTCTGCTGCTTTTACGATTTCTTCAATATCTTGTTTGTAAGGGAAATTGTCATCAATGTTTTCTAAAATAAATGTAGAATATCCCATAATAACACCTAAGATATTATTAAAGTCATGTGCAATACCACTTGCTAGTCTTCCGATAGCTTCCATTTTTTGAGCATGAAAATATTTTTCCTGCATTATTTTTTCTTCAGTTATATCTTCAAAGAAAAATATGTTTCTCATTAAATTATCTATTAATACTGAATCAACTTTAACATTGAATATTTTTTTGTTATTGTTTATTTCTCTTTGTATTTCAAATTTTATTGTTCTGTCAATTTTATTTGTGATAAACTTTATTTCTGGAATTATTTCATTTATATTTAAATTGCTGTTTTGGGATTTATTGTTTAAAAGTTCATTATTAAACATTTTATTGTAAATTATAATGTTCCCATTTATGTCACATACACAAATAGGATAAAAATAAATTTCAAAATATTTTTTTAGTATTTTTATTTCGCTTATATAATTTTTATCTTTTTTATTTTCTGTTTTTTTATTAAGAGACATGCTTGTTTTTATTAAATCCTTTGAAACTCCTAGTATTTTTAATATATTTTCTTTTTCAACATTTTCTTTTTCAAGTTTAATTAAGAGATTTAATTTTTCTATTTTACATTTATAACAATTGAGTGAAGTATTAAACATACTCAAAATAATTTATCAGATATATTAAAGTGAATTTTTAGAAAATTGATTTTTTTTTGAGCTTTTATTTTATATCTTTTAGAAGTTCATCTATTTTTTTCTTGATTTCATTTATTTTGAATGGTTTATAAATAATATTTTCTGAGACTTTGTTTATTCCTTCGTTGTCTATTATATCGTCACTATATCCTGATATAAATATATATTTTTTTAATAAACCTTTTTGAATCAAATAATCTACAAATTTTTTACCATTCATAGTTTTCATTATAATATCGGTAATTAGTAAATCAACAGTTATGTTATTTTTTTCTATGTATTCTATTGCAGCAGAAGGGTCATCGAATATAATAACATCTAAGTTTAGAATTTTAAAAATTTTTTCAGCAATCTTTCTCACACCTTCATCATCATCAACAAATATTATATTTATTTTTTTAATTTCAGTTGTTTTATCTTTTTTGTTAATAATTGTTTCATTTGAATTATTATTAAAATTTTCAAAAATAGGCAAATATACTCTAAATTCAGTTCCCTTCCCTTTTTCACTTTTGAAGGTAATATAACCCATATGTCTTTTAATAATAGAATAAACTGTTGATAAGCCTAAACCTGTTCCAAACTCCTTTGTTGTAAAAAAAGGATTAAAAATTTTATCTTTTATGCTTTCATCTATTCCAACTCCATAATCTCTTACATAAAAAACAGCATAACTACCTCTTTTTATTTTAAAATTTTCGAAGAAATTATCGTTATTTAGGTATTCTTTAAAGCATCCTATCTCTATTGTCCCTCCATTTGGCATAGCATCCTTTGCATTTATTACAAGATTTATTAGAACTTGAGTGAGTGAATTAATGTCTCCTTTTATTAATAATTCATAATCTGGGCAAAAAAATCTTAATTCCCATTTTTCACCTAATAATCTTGAAAGCATATTTTTGGATGAATTTATTAAATTAGTTATATTAATAACTTGTATATCTAAAGGTTGTTTTTTAGAGAAATGTAGCAAGTTTTTAATTAAAGAAGAAGCTTTTTGTGATGAGTTAAGTATATCTAAGATGTATTCTGTTTTTTTATCTTCTTTTTTTAATTCTCTTAATAAAATCTCTGCATTTCCCATAATTGATACAAGTATGTTATTAAAATCATGTGCTATACTTCCAGCTAATGTACCGATTAATTCCATGCGTTGAGAATGTTCTTTTGCTTTTTCTTCTTCTATTTCTTTTGTAATATCTCTTTTTATTCCAACAAAATGTGTTATTTCACCTTTATTGTTTTTGAGAGGTGATATTATTATATATTCTGTTAGCAAAGAATTATCTTTTCTTTTGTTTATTATTATATCCTTAAAAGTTTTACCTGATTTTATAGTATTCCACATTTTTTCGTAATAATTTTGGTCGTGTTTTCCACTCTTTAATATTTTTGGATTTTTGCCTATAACTTCATCTTTACTATATCCGGTTACTTCCTCAAAATATGGATTGACATATTCTATATTTCCTTCTTTATCAGTTATTATTATTTCAATTGGGGCTTGCTCAACTACTGTTTTAAGTTTTAAAAGTTCATCTTCATAGTTTTTTTTGTCAGTTATATCTCTTCCTGTTGACTGAATAAAAATTACATTGTTGTTTTCGTCTAATATAGGATTATCTATCCATTCGAACCATTTTAATTGATTATTATTAGTTAAAGTAGGATGTTCATATTTTAATGGTTTTTTATATTTTATAACCTTTTCAATTTTTTCTCTTACATAACTTTTATAATCATCTGGAACAAAATCAATCCATTTTTTCCCAACTATATCAGAACCATGTATGTTGTTGTAGGAAGAATTTGATATAACTATTTCTGTATTTGGTTTCCATAAGCAAACAGGATCTATCTGATTATTAACAAGTTTTTGGTATTTTTGGTTAGTGATAAGAAGATTATTTTTGTTTTCTAATCTTTCATTTTCATTTTTTATTAAGGTTATTATTATTTTTGTAAGAGTAATTGTTTGATTTATATTTTTGGGTTTTTCTTTCCAAAATAATATAATATATGTTTTTTGAGTAGCATTAATTTGTGATATTATTATGAGATAATTATTTTTGTCATCAATGAAAAAATCTGATTTATCTTTATTTAAAAAATTTAAAATTTTGTTTTGATAAAAATCTTCATTAATATTGCCATCTTTAAATATATATTCTAATTTTCCATCATCATAACTAATTATTCCAGAAAAGGCTGTATTTAAAATATCTTTAAACAATTCAAACAATTTTTTTATACTTTCTTTTGAGATATCTTTAATAGAAGAAATAATTTTTGTTATTTTTTCTAACGAATATGAATAATTATATCTTTCAGTTACGTCTGTAAAAACTGTAGAAAAAAATCTATCTCCAAAACTACTTGCACTTATATTTATATATTTTGAAAATGGGGAAAAGTATAATTCATGAGAAAAAGTTGTTTTGTTTTTAACTATATCAAAAAATTTATTTATAAGTGGATTTTTTGTTTTATAAACTTCAGCAGAGGTTTTACCAATAATGTCTTTTTTCTTAAATCCTGTTATCTTCTCAAATGCTTTATTTATATCTAGTATTACATAGTCAATTGGATTATTTTTATTATCATATATTACTTCGTCAATACACATTGCAGCGCTTGAGTTTTCAAATATAGCTTTGTATTTTTTTTCACTTTCGGAAAGTCTTTCTTCGAATTCTAATTTTGATAAAGCATATTTTATGTCACCACATAATTCTTTAAGTAAATTAACTACTTCTTTTGTAAAAAAATTTTCTTTATCAGAATATATTGTTATAGTATACTGTTTTTTTGAATTAAGCTTAATTGGAGCGGAAAAAACACTTTTAACATTAAATCTTTTAAAAATTTTTATTTCCTTTGTTTTTTTAAAATATTTATTGTCTATTGTTGTTATTCCTAACTGAAAAGATTTAAATGTAGCTAGTTTTTTATCCTTTTTTATGAAAATTTCTTTTATGAAAGTTTTTATATCTTTTTCTCTACATCCATAAAAAGAAAATATTTCTGGTTTACCATTGTTGTTTTTTAATATAAAAGATATACTAAATTTACCTTTTTCCACTAATACTCTTGTGATTCCATTTAATAGTGATTTTTCATCTTTTGATTTCACTATGATTTGATTTGCCTGTGAAAGTGTAGAGTAGAGTCTTGTCATTAATTCTAATTCATTTTTCTTTTTTAATTCTTCAGTTATATCTTCAACTACCGCAAAGAAATATAATTTATTTTCAAAAAAATTTTTTGTTAGATTAACTTTAACTGGATAAATTGAACTATCCTTTCTTTTGTGAAAAGTTATTATGGATTTTGAATTAATTTTATCTTCTTTAAATTGTTTAAATAGTTCTTTCAATTTTTTTGTATTGTATTCAGGTGCTATATCAGAGGGAGTCATTGAAAGAAGTTCATCTTTAGTATATCCTAGATTTTTTGCTGCAGTTTGATTGACGTGTAAAAATTTAAAACTTTCTGAATCAAGCATATAAAATTCATCTAAGGAATTATCCATTATTGAAATTAACATTTCTATTTTCTTTTTAGATTCTGTTTCATCTGTGACATCAAATATTATTGAATAAATATATTTTTTTCCTTCTTTTTCAATTATGCTTGGATAAACTCTAACATTTCTAATTTCTCCGTTTTTTAATCGATGTATAAAATCAAAAGAACTAGTATAGCCATTTAATACTTTTTTTATATCTTTAAAAGCATCTTTTCCTAATATGTTTATATCTGATATTTTCATTTTTAGTAATTCTTTTTTAGTGTAACCATAGAATTTTGTTGCTGCTTTATTTGAATCAACTATTTTTCCATTTTCTGGATCTATTATAAGCTTAATTGCTTTACTTAGTTCAAATGTATTTTGGTACCATTTATAAAAATCTAATTCACGTTGTTGTGATTTTTTAAACTCAGTTATGTCATAAAATAGAGTTATAAAAAATTCCTTATCAATAGGTTTGAAATTGATTAAGTAATGGCGGTTTAATTTAGCAGAAAAACTTTCAAAAACTAGCTCTTTTTGTTTTTTTAGTGTATAACCATATGTTTCTATAAACTTCTCTTTTTCAATTCCTTTTATTAATTCCCTTACAGTTTTACCTATTATATTTTTTCTTTTTAAACCTGTCATCAGTTGAAATGATTTGTTTATATCTACAAATTCATAATCAAAAGGTTTTCCGTTTTTATCGTATATCATTTTGTGAAGTGCATAGGATACAATAGAACTATTTTTCAAAGAATTAAAAAATATTGTTGTGGATAAGATTGGAAGTATATTTTTAATGAAATTAGATATATTTTCAATCAGAGAAATATTTGTACTTTTAGCAAAAGAAAATATGCAAAAAAAATTATCTTTATAATGTGTTTCAAATTTAAAACAAATAAAAATTTTGTTTTTCTTTTTTAATATAATCAGATCTTTGTTTTTGAGTTTATTAACTTGATTTAATATTTTATAAGCAAAATCTTTTTTAATATTTTTGCTAATAACTTTATTGAAATTATTTTTTTCAATTTTGAGTATGAAATATGAGTCCAAGAAAGCTTCTTTTTCAAGAAAATCTATAATTTTTTGAAATAAAGAAATAAAATTATTTATTTTTTGATCTAAAAGAGTCTTTAAAAATTTAGATACCTTACTCTCCAACATTATTGAATGTCCCCACCTTATAAATTATATAAAATTTTGTGTGATAAGTAGAAATAGAAAGTTAAAATTAAACCTCGCTTTCTAGGTTAATAGAAAGCGAGGTGGGGGTTCATTCGCTTTTATATAATTATTTTATATGTTCATATACTTTGCCAACCATTTTTTCAGATGGTTTTAATGTTTTCTTCCCAGGTTCCCATTTAGCTGGACAAACCTCACCAGGATTTTGGTAACAATGAATGAAGGCTTTTATTTTTCTTACAAGTTCCTTCATATTTCTTCCAACATTATTTAAGTTTATTTCTGAACTTACTAAAATCCCTTCTGGATTTATGATAAAAGTTCCTCTATAAGCAAGTCCAGTTTTATAATCATATATACCAAGTTTTTTAGCTAATTCTCCCGCTGTATCTGAAGCCATTAAGTATTTTACGTTTTCAAGAAGTTTCTCATTCTTTTTCCAAGCCATATGTACAAATTTAGTATCTGTACTTACTGATAAAACATTTATTCCCATTTTTTCAAGCTCATCTTGGTGATCGGCTAAATCTGCAAGC
>JAOAEH010000002.1 GCA_026416895.1 Elusimicrobiales bacterium | reverse complement strand
GGAGTTTACTAAATATTTGCCTGAAAAACCAAAGAAAAAAATATTTGAAGAAAAAAGAAAAAGAGGAAGATATATACATTATGTTTTGAAAGATAATTATCCTACTTTTCTTTTAAAAGAATGTATAGTAGATGGTAAATTATCTCCTGAAAATCCAAAAGATTATGTTGGAAGCATAAAAAATTTATCAAATAATCCTCATTTATATAGCAAACCTTTGTTTATAAATATAAAAGCTAAGGAAAATGAAAGAGGTTTTGATATTAATTTAAGTATTGATTTATCTACTAAACCTATAGATGGCAATATAAATATTAATTATTACGGTTTTAAATTAAATGAAATTAGATTTGGAAATGATAATTTTTCTTTTGAGCTTAAAAATATAGTTTCAAATTTTCAACTATCTGGGAAATTTAAAGGAGATTTAATTAGTTTTCTGTTTTTAGTTAAGTTTTATGATTTTGTATCAAGTTCATCAGTAAATATAAGTTCTCAAAAAAACTTTAATGCTGCAATAGAAAGAGCTCTTAATTCTTTGAAGTCTTTTAGTGTTAAGGGAGAAATTTCAGGTGAGTTATCAAGGCCATATATAAAAATTGAAAGTGATGTGGTGGAGTTAATATTTAATGAACTTAAAAATAGTTTTAATAAAGAATTAGAAAGTATTAGAATGCAGATAAATGAAAAAATAAATAACGAAGTTAACAAAAAGCTGAAAGAGCTTGAAGACTTAATAAAAGAAAATGAGGAAAAAATATGGAGTAAGATTAAGCTAGAAAAATTAGATATTCTTAAAGAAAAGATAGAGCAGAACATAAAAAATAAAATTAAGTTATGAATCAACATGAATTTTTACTTGCGGTAAGAGATGAAATAATAGATAGTTTTAATAAAGTTGATAAAAAATATTTTGATTTTAATTTACCTTTCTTCTTGGACCCTATTGGTAAAGGGGTAAGAACTTTGTATTGTTATTATTTTTCTAGGATGCTTGGGATTGATTTGAATAATTCTATAAAAATTGCTTCAGCTGCTGAAATTGTTCATCTTGCTTCTTTGCTACATGACGATTGTATTGATAATGCTTCTTTTAGGCGTGGGAGACAAACATTAAATAATATGTTTGGAGTTTCTACAGCTATTCTTGTGGGTGATATGATAGTATCTTTTGCTTTTGAAAAAGCTAAATCTATTTCTTCTGAGGTTTGTTTTTCTCTTGTTGAATGTGTGAAAAAAATGAGTGAAGGTGCTCTTTTTGAGGAAAAATTAAAATATAAAATTATAACTGAGGATGATTATATTCATCTTGCAATGTTAAAAACATCACAGCTTTTTAGGTGGATGAGTATATCATGTGTTTTTGTTGCTAATAAAAGTAGTTATATTGAGTCAGAAAAAATTTCTAGAGATTTTGGAATTAGTTTTCAAATAATCGATGATATTATAGATATAGAAGGCGATCTAAGTTCTACTGGTAAGGATACTTTTTTAGATCTTTTTGACGGAAAAATAACATATCCTATCATAATTGCAATGAATGATAAAAAATTACTCGATGAAATAAATGAATATTTTTCTACAAAAGATCCTGTAAAACTAAGCAAAATTAGAAGTTATATTATTGATAATGGAATTACACAAAAAGCAAGAGAGAAAGCTATATCTTTAATTGAAAATATTAAGGACGATATTATGAGTTTAGGTGCTGTTGAGAATTCTATTGAATTTTATAATTATATTTACTCATTAACACAAAGAAGGAGGTAGATATGGAGTTATTTAAAAAATGGTTTATAATACTTAGGGCTTATTCTTGGCCTGCATCAGTAGTTCCTATGAGTATTGCTGCTGTTTATGCAGAAATGAATGGTTGGTTTAAAACATTTGATTTTATTTTAATATTTATTGCAGGATTTCTTATTCATTTGGCTGGGAATCTTATAAATACATATTATGATTATGTTAATGGGGTTGATAGAGAAAATGCGGATGATATTGGAATAGTGAAAAATCTTGCTTCAGAGAGAGTTGTTATAAATTTGGCATGGTTTTTCTTACTAATTGCAAGTATAATTGGAATATATTTTGTGTTTAAATATTCTATTTTAAGTTTGTTATTTATTGGATTATTTGGGATTCTTTTAACAATTTTTTATACAGCAAATCCTATTTCTCTTAAATATAAAGCTTTTGGTGAGTTAGTAATATTTTTATGTTTTGGCCCTTTAATTGTTAGTGGATCAGTTCTTATATTTTCTGGTAAATTTATTTGGGAGTCAATTTTTTATTCACTTCCTACAGCTTTTTTAATTGTGAATATACTTCTTTCAAATAATATAAGAGATGCAGAGTCAGATAGAAAAGCTGGAATCAAGACTATAGTTCATTTAATTGGTCTTAAAAATTCTATAATCCTTTATATTGTTTTGCATATCTTATCTTATTTTGTTGCATTTGCAATTGTAGGATTAAATATAGTATACTTCATATGTCTTCCTTTTTCTCTTGGAATTTATAAACTTATAAAGTATTCTAATTACTCTTTATTAAATAGAGAATCTGCAAAATTTGTTCTAATATTTGGAACTATTTTTATTATATCTATGGTTTGGTAATTTATAAAATATGGCTTTATTAATTGAAAACATATCTCAACTTATAACTGTTAAAGGAGAGAGAAGATTTAGAATTGGAAAAGAACTTTGTGAACTATCAATAATTTATGATGGAGCAATTTTTATTGAAGAAGGAATTATTAGAAAAGTTGGGAAGAGAAAAGATGTTATTTCTCAAATAAAAAAAGATTTTAAATTTGAGGTTATAGATGCAGGTGGAAGAGTAGTTATGCCTGGCTTTTTTGACTGTCATACCCATAGTATTTTTGCAAAACCAAGAATAAATGATTTTGAGATGCGTATAAAAGGGATGAGTTATTGTGATATAAAGAAAGCTGGTGGTGGTATAAACCTGAGTGCGAAACATATAAAAGAATCATCTTTAGAAGAGTTATCAGAAAATTTGTTAAATTTTTCAAAACGATTTATTGAATGTGGGACTCTTGGTATTGAAGTGAAAAGTGGCTATGGACTTGATCTTGATGGAGAACTGAAAATGTTGAAAGCAGCTAGAGAAGTTTCTAATAAAATTTCAATTGATATAGTAACTACATTTCTTGGAGCTCATTCTATACCCCAAGGCTTGAGTTCAAAGGAATACTTACAATTTTTGAAAGAAAAAGTTCTTCCAATTGTAAAAGAAGAGAAACTTGCAAAATTTGTTGATATATTTTGTGAGAAAGGATATTTTGAAGTTGAAGAGTCAATAGATTATTTAAACTATGCAAAATCTCTGGGATTTGTTCCACGTGTTCATGCAGATCAGCTTTCTAAATCTGGAGGGAGCATTGTGGCATCTATAGTTGGAGCTGTCTCTGCAGATCATCTTGATTGGGCAGATGAGGAATATATAAAAAAACTTAAATATTCTAATGTTGCATGTGTTTTTCTTCCTGCTTCTAATTATTTTTTAGATATGAATGTTTATCCAAAGGTAAGGAAGTTCATAGAAGAAGGTTGTGTGGTTATTTTGTCAACAGATTTTAATCCTGGTACTTCTCCCTGTTGGAATATGCAGTTTGTAATTTCACTTGCTTTAATAAAGATGAAAATGAGCTTAGAAGAAGCTATAGTTGCCTCGACTTATAACCCTGCATTTTTGCTTGGTTTTGGGGATAAAGCAGGTATGATAGAGGAAGGAATGAATGCAGATATTATAATTCTTGATATAAAAAATTATAAAGAATTAGGATATTATTTTGGTGATAATTTAAATATTATGAGTATAAAAAAAGGAAAAGTAATATGGAAAAAAAACAGAATATTAGAATAGTTCTTTTTGATATAGATGGAACTTTAATTAAAACTGGTGGGGCTGGGATAAGAGCTTTAAACAAGGCTATAGTTGATATGGGTGGTCCTAAAGATATATGTAGTCATTTTGAACTTCAAGGCTCTACAGATAAAGTGAATTTTGAAAACGCATTTTATTATGCTTTTAAAAGAAAGCCTAATAAATCAGAATTTAGAAAATTATCAGACTTGTATCTTAGATATCTTCCAAAAGAAGTGGAAAATTCTCTTATCAGCGGTAATTATACAAAAATAAATGGTATCGATAATTTCCTAAAATATCTATCTCAACAACCCAATTTCTTTATAGGTTTAGGGACAGGAAATTTAAAAGAAGGTGCTTATATTAAGCTTTCTCCGTCAAATCTTTCTCATTATTTCCTTTTTGGTGGTTTTGGTAAAGATTATGAAAAAAGAGAAGACATGCTTTTGGCTGCTGTAAAAAATGCTTCTAAGATTACAAAAACAAGTATAAATCCTAATCAGGTTTATGTTATAGGGGATACAGAAAAAGATATAATTGCAGCTAAAAACTGTGGTTTTCATTCTGCATGTGTTCTTGATGGTTTTGGAGATATTTATAAAATAATAAAATCTGGACCTGAACTTATAGAAAAGGATTTTTCAAACATTGATGTATGGCTTATTTGGCTTGGTCTAAAAAAAGATCCTAAAGGAGTTAAGAGAGGAACTTATATCTGCCCGGATACTCCAATTGAACATGCTTATTTTGGTATTACAGGAAAAGGATTGTTTTTGGATGAAGATGAGTTCGAAAAAAATATGTATGAGTTAAAAAAAAGGAAGAATTCTTAATTTAAAAACAAGTTTTAATAGCAAAATTTTGTAAAATTTATAAAAAGCTCTTGTTGAACTTTTTGTTAGATTTATTTCTGAAAAAGTGGAGGATTTATGTCATATTTCATTGGAAGGAATCGTGAAGCAAGATATGCTTACGGTTTTGATGATGTTGCTTTAGTGCCAGGAAATGTAACAATAGATCCTGATGATGTTGATGTGTCAGTAGAAATTGCTGGGTTAAAACTCAAAATACCATTTTTGGCTTCTGCCATGGATGGTGTTGTTGATGTTAAGATGGCGATAGCTTTTAATAAACTTGGTGGTCTTGCAGTTTTAAATTTAGATGGTTTAAATACTCGTTATGAAAATCCTCAAGATGCAATTAATGAATTAATAAATGCTCCGCCAGATAAAGCAACTGAGATTTTCCAAAAAATATATAAAGAACCAGTTAAGCTTAAATTAATTGAAAAGCGAGTTGAAGAGATAAAAAAGCATGGAGTATATTGTGCTGTAAGTTCGATTCCACAGAATGCTGAAAAATATGGTTTTATAGCTAGAGATGCAGGTGCTGATATTTATTTTGTACAATCTACAGTTTTAACAATAAAATATTATTCTTCTAAGCAAAAACCATTAAATCTTGAAAAATTTATTAAAGAAATGAAAATACCAGTTGTGCTTGGCAACTGTGTTACTTATAAGGTTGCTTTAGAATTAATGGAAGTTGGTGCATCTGCAATCCTTGTTGGAATTGGACCTGGAGCAGCATGTACTACAAGAGGAGTTTTGGGTATAGGTGTGCCTCAAGTGACGGCAACTATAGATTGTGCGCAAGCGAGAGATGTATATTTTAAGAAAACTGGAAAGTATGTTCCAATAATTACTGATGGAGGAATGCTTACAGGTGGTGATGTTTGTAAGGCAATTGCAAGTGGAGCTGATGCTGTAATGATTGGTTCACCTTTTGCAAGAGCTGTTGAAGCTCCAGGGAAGGGTTATCACTGGGGTATGGCAACACCTCATGCTAATCTTCCAAGAGGTACACGTGTTTATGTGGGAATTAGTGGCACAATAGAAGAAATTTTATTTGGTCCTGCTAAAACAGATGATGGAACTCAAAACTTAGTTGGGGCTTTAAAAACTTCTATGGGAGCCGTTGGAGCAAGAAATATTAAACAAATGCAGATGACTCAAATAATTATTGCTCCATCCATAAAAGCTGAAGGAAAACTTTTACAAAAAACACAGGTTGTTGGGATGGGTAGACAAAAATAATTATGGCTGATTTGATTTTGATTTTAGATTTTGGCAGTCAATATACTCAGCTTATTGCAAAAAAGTTGAGAAAAATTCATGTTTATTCAGAAATACTTCCATATAATAAGCCTCTTTATGAGATAATGTCGAAAAAACCAATTGGTATAATACTTTCTGGTGGGCCTCAAAGTGTCTATAAAAAAAATGCTCCGAAATTAAGTTATTCTGTATATGATTTTGGTGTTCCTGTGCTTGGTATATGTTATGGTATGCAGCTTATAGCTCAAAGTTTGGGTGGTGAAACTTTTCAAGGTTTAAGAAGAGAATATGGGAATACCAAAATAAAAGTTGTAAAAGATTCCTTACTTTTTAAAGGAGTTAATAAGGAAACGTTGGTATGGATGAGTCATGGAGATGAAGTAAAGAAAATACCTGAGGGCTTTGATGTTTTAGCTGTAACAGAAAACAGTATAATAAGTTCTATAGCAAATGAGAAAAGAAAAATTTATGCCGTTCAGTTTCATCCAGAGGTGGAACATACTCAAGAAGGAAGTAAAATACTTGAAAACTTTGCATTTAGAATATGTAAAGTTAAAAATATTTTTAAAGCTGAAGATTTTATTAAAAGTACTGTTGAAGATATAAGAAGTTTAGTTGGAAGTTCAAAAGCAATATGTGCTTTAAGTGGAGGTG
>JAOAEH010000063.1 GCA_026416895.1 Elusimicrobiales bacterium | reverse complement strand
ATCAAAAATTTTATTTTTGTTTAAAGATATAGCTATAGCATTTGAGGTAAAATCTCTTCTATAGAGATCTTCTTCTATAGATGATGCTTTTTCTACTATAGGTAAAGAGGCAGGTTTTGGATATTTTTCTTTTCTAAATGATGAAAGGTCAATTCTGTTTTTTTTAGATAAAAGTCTTATTGTTAAAAATTGAGGGAATTCATTTGCTTTAAATTTGTATTTTTTAATAAGATAAGTAGCTACCTCTTTTGGATATTCTTTGAAAGTAAAATCGATATCATTGCATTTTTTGTTAAGATACCAATCTCTAACACACCCCCCAACTAAAAAACCTTCTAAATGTTGAAAATTATTGACAACAAAATTAATTAATGTTTTGTTATTTAAAGGAATTACTTTCATTAATAAATTCTATTATTTCGTTGTTTAATTCTTTAATTAGTTTAACAAGGTTTTCTAATCTTTTGAGATTTGGATTTTCATCTAAAATTAGTAATGATGTTTCTAAAACATCATCCTTGTTTTTGTTTTGGGTAAAAGGTAATGAAAAAGGAAGATTTTTTTTACGTGCTAAGGTTTTGTCTAAGCTTAAAGTTTTTAGTTTTTTAATCCTACATATTTCGTTTAAAACTTCTGTTTCTTCTTCTATGTCAATGTCGTTTTCAAGAAGCTCTTTTAATTCATCTATACTAAATAAATATGATGGTTCAATATTTAAATTGCTGTTTGGGTCTAAATTTTGTTTGATTTCATCATAATCTTTTATTAATTTATTTATAATTTTTTCTTTTTCTTTTTTATATGATGGCATTACAAACACCAAAAGTTGGTATTTTGGATCAAAATATATAAAATCTTCTTCTTTAAAAAAGATTTTATCACAGTTTGGACACAAAATTGTATTGAAATCTCCTCTGAGAATTAGGTCTTTTATTTCTATGTCGATATCTCCTCTAACTACTGTCCAAAATTTAGCTTCAAATTCATAATTACAATGAGGGCATATTACTTCTCTATAAATTTCAGCTGACATTTTTTTTATTCCTTTTCTTTATTTAAGAACATTATAACATAAAATTAAGTCGATTTTTTTGTATAATAATAAATGTGCGGGCGTAGTTCAATGGTAGAACGTCTGCCTTCCAAGCAGAGGACGTGGGTTCGATTCCCATCGCCCGCTGATTTACTAGGATGATGTTTTAGGTAAGTATATATTTTTGTGGGTTTTTAAGAGAGGTATCTTTTTGTTTTAGGTTTGATGCCGATGTAGCTCAGTTGGTAGAGCGTCTCCATGGTAAGGAGAAGGTCCGCGGTTCGATCCCGCGCATCGGCTTTTTTATTTTTTGAGGGAGAAAAGTGTTTTTTTTAGTTTTTTTACAATTTTGTATATCCCTGTTTTCACAAGCTGTTATTAGTGAGCTGAAGGGAAGTGCTTATTGGAGAATTAATTCACTGTCACAGTGGCAGAAGGTTGAATCATTACCATTAGAAATTCCTCAAGGTGGAGCTGTCAAGTTAGAAGAAGATTCTTTTGGTAAGATTATAATAAATAAAGAATCTGAAATTTTTTTATATGATGAATCTGCTTTGGAAATTGAGGCCGTTTCAAAGTATTATGTTGGTGTTGGGCTTGTTTATGGGAGAGGTAGATTTAGAATACTATTTCCACCAGGCTCTTCGTTTATGTTGAAAACTATTAGTTCTGAGTTTGTAACAAGAAGGATAACTGCTATATTTGAATCTGATATGGAGGGAAAAACAGAGGCTTATGTTGGAATAGGTGAATGTAAATTTAGATATAGAGTACCTCATAAAAGTGGTAAGAGGGAGTTTGTTTTAACTCAAGGGATGTATTTCAAAGTTGAAAATTCTGAAAGACCATACGTATTTAGGTTGATTAATGATAAAGAAGAAAGGGAAATCTTTGGTGATTTTCAAGGTTATAATGAGGATTTTGACTTAAAAATAAAGAAAAATCAAAAACTTATTTCTTTTTCAAATTATGCTCTTAAAATCTCAGAAAAGTATAGTTCAGATGTTTTGAGAGAAAAAAATGCTGATTTTGAATCTGGAAGAACCTTATATGATGTCCATGGAAATTTGGTAAGAGTATCCCAAAGAATTTTAAGACCAGAGCTTAATAAGATTCAGTTTTTAAGCATAATAAAAAGACCTAATTATGCTGATTATTTGAATACTGATTTCAGTAGTTCTTATACAGGTTTTAAATATAACGGTAATCAGATTAATAATAGATTAGATTTTTTTGCAATTACATTCTCTTTCAACAAAAATTTACCAGAAAATATAATGAAATTCCCTTCCTTTTTTTCAAACCCTTCTGTTAAAGCAGAATGGGCAACTTTTGTTGCTGCGAATTTGTCAGATAATATGCCTTTTTTTGTTGCTGAAGCATATAAATATAATAAAACAAGGGATGAATTAATAAATAACACTGAATCTGTTGGCGTGACTCAAGATAGTGATGAGAAAGATAATGATGTGATAATTGCTGGAAAAATTGATAAAAGTTATTTATATGATATTGTAAATTATAATTTTGTTGAACAAAATCCTTCTTCACCTACAGGTAATCTTGTTAGAAAAACGGATAATTTAAATATCAATGGAGCTTTTTGGGGGTTAAAAAAGAAAAGCTTTGAAGTAAATGGTGATATATTTAAACTTAGAGGTACACAATATATAAAAGGTGGGAGTGGGAATAATTATTTTTGGATTACTTCAGAAACTTTTTTGATATCTTCTTCAGGAAAATTAACTAGAAAGAAAGATATAAGTTCAAGTTTTGAAAGTTTATCTCAGATTATTAATAAAAATTTTGTTGAAAGCATTTTTTATATAAAGGAAGATAACTCTGGTAATGTCACAGATACAAGCTATAATGGAATAGATAATAATATAGATATAGTTTTGGATGGTTTAACTCTATATTCCTCTTTTGAATATGTGTATGAAGGAATTAAGAGATGGAAAGATTAATTTTTATTTTTATTGTTTTTTTAACAACACTTCAGTCTTATGCTATTGATACCAGGAGCTTTTTGAAAAGAGTTATTTCTAAGGCTGTAAAGGAACCATCAGCGTTTTTTAGGGAAATAAAATCAGATACAGAAATCACTTTGCCGGTTAAATCTGGTTATGATAATGTTTTTACATATTCAATTATTCCATCTTTTTTTCCTTTTGCGTTTATATCTCCTTCATTTACAAGAAGAGTTTATTTGGAATCTTCCTTGCCTCAGATTGATATAGGTGGAGGTTTAGAATATTTTAGTATTGGGTCAACTCTTGCACGTTCAAGTGAATATATAGAGAATATATCTTTTTGGGGGTATCATTTAAAAAGTATTTTTTCCAATTCTTTTAGTTCAAAGATTAGAAATTTTTATGGGATTAAATATTCATATAATTTTTGTGAGTTGGATTTATCAGATAGTAAAAAATATGAACTTTTGGGAGTAGAAATTGATGAATTTAAATTTAAGGATTTTGGTTTTTATGTTGTTTTTGGTGTAGAAATAATAAGAGATGTAAATAAGTATTTTGCTATTCAGTTAAATTATGATATGAGTAATAAAAATGTAATTATGAAGACAGGGTGGTATGGTAGATGGTTTGAAATTGGATTAAACTTTTATCCTGATGGAATAATACCAATTCATCCTGTTTGGAATATGAGATTAAGTTTTTAGTTTTTATGTTTATTTTTTTTCTAGTATTAATGTCGTTTAAGATATTTTGCTTTCATAAGAGTATAAATAGTTATATTGATATAAATTTTATTCAATCTGGACATCTTTATAAAGGTTCTTTTTTGACAGGTGGATTTATTGATGGGTCAATTTCTTTATCTTACGATATAAATGAAAAAAATTCACTATACTTCTCTTATATTTTAGGATATGAAGGAGAAGGATCATGGAAGATTGAGAAAGATATAAAAGAAAAAGAAATTAAACACTCAGTTTTAATTGAAGATCATATCATTATTAATAATTTTTGGAGAATAAGACCTCAGATTTATTTCGGTTGGCAAAGATTTAAGGATAATAGTTTATATTCTTATGATTATCATGCGTATAATAATAATGTAAAAGGTTTTGGAAGCTCTTTTGATTATTTTAAGGATTATAATCTTTCATTTTATTTAAATTATAGAAATGTGAATTATCCTAATTATACAGATTTGCTTTCAGAGATAGGTTACAATATTTATTCTGTAAAGACAGGCTTGTATGATAAGAATATTTTTGAGGTAGGTTTTAGAGCTAAAAAAAATATTTGGTTTTTAGATTTTAGTTATTTGAGATATTATTATCTGAGACAAAAAGTAGTTTCTTTAAGTGGTGAATATAGTAATAAAGATCAAAGAGATTCTGAGTATAATTTAGTTATAGGTAGGGATTTATTTTTTAAAGAATTTAAGCTTCATCCCTCTTTAGAGTTTAAATTTTATTCATCAAATCAAAACTATATCAGATATAAAAGCTTTTTTGATTTTGCGCCGTTTTTTGTTAAAAATGCTTATAGTTATGGAGAGTATTCTTTAAAAAACTTTTTTGAGTTTAACTATGATAATCTTCTATTTAATGGTAATTTAAAATACACTAGAAGAATTTATAACTCAAGGCCACCAAGAGATGTAAATAATAATTATATAATTGGCAAAAAACAAACTCAGGATTTTGTTGTGTTTTCAATAGAATTGATTAAAAAAATATTATACTATGCGTATTATAAGATCGGTTATTCTGTTGTCGTATCAAATTCTAATAATAGGTTTGAATTGTATTTACCTTATAATTATGTTTCTCATACTTTCTACTTTGGTTATGGAATAAAATATTGATTTGATTTATAATAATTTGTTATAATTTTCATGTTGCCTAACCCTTAACGCTTGTTCTTGTTTTTAGCGTTTTTTAGATTAAATTAGAGTGATTATATTTTTTAAATGGAGTTATTTATGGAAGAAAAGATAAATTCATCTCAAACAAATCAGGTAAAGGAAGAAGTTAAACCTGACTTTAAATATTTAATTGCAAGAAAACTAGGAATGACTCAGATTTTTAATGAGAAAGGAGAATTAAAAGGAGTTACTGTTCTTGAAGCTGGACCATGTGAAGTGGTTTATTTAAGGACTAAGGAGAAAGACGGATACAATGCGGTATGTCTTGGATTTGAGGAAAAAAAGAAGAATATTAATAAACCTTTAGAAGGTATATTTAAAAAGTATAACGTGCTTCCCAAAGAGTATTTAAAAGAATTTAGATTTGACAACATAGATGGTATAAAACCTGGGCAAATTGTAACTTTAAGTGGAAGATTTAAAGAGGGAGAGTGGGTAGATGTTGAAGGAATAACTATAGGAAAAGGATTTGCTGGGGCTATGAAGAGGCATAATTTCAGTGGACAGCCAGCTTCTCATGGTGCTTCTGATAGAGAAAGAGCTCCAGGTTCTTTAGCTTCGAGAAGAGCTCTTGGTAGAGTTATACCAGGGAAAAGAATGGCAGGGCATTTAGGTTGTGAAAGAGTTACTATACAAAAAATAAAAGTTATAAAAGTTATTCCTGAAAAGAATATAATAATGGTAAATGGTAGTGTTCCAGGAAAACCTGGAAGTATTGTTTATATTAAAAAAACATCTAAAACGATAAAGGAACCGAAAGTAACTACTGTTGTGAAATCACAAACAAAAAAAGAAGCAGCTAAACAAGCTAAGAAAAAATGATAATTTTTAAGGAGAGGATATGGAAGTTAAAGTTTATGATATGAATGCGCAAGAAAAGGGAAAAATAGAAATTCCTGATGTGCTTATAGAAGAGGAAGTAAATAAATATTTTTTACATGAAGTTGTTAAATATTATCTTTCTAATGAAAGAGTTGGGACTGCTTCTACTAAAACTAGAGCAGAGGTTAGTGGTGGAGGTAGAAAACCATGGAGACAAAAACATACTGGTAGATCCAGACAAGGTTCAATAAGATCACCTTTATGGAAAGGAGGAGGTGTTGTTTTTGGTCCAAAACCTAGAGATTATTCACTTGATATACCAAAAAAGAAACTTAAACTCGCTCTAAAGCAGGCTCTTACTCAAAGATTAAAAGAAAATGCTGTTTATATTTTTGAAGTTTTTAGTTTCTCACAACCAAAAACAAAAAATTTTGTATCTCTTATTAACAATCTTTCTTTGGCTAATAAAAAGATTTTGGTAGTTCTTTCAGAAGTAAATGATGCAACTTTGAAGTCTATGAGAAATTATCCTTATGTTGAATACGTTTCCGCTCAAAATGTTAATGCTTATGATATTTTAAATTCTGAAGTGATATTGATGGATAAGAATGCTTTAGATGTTATTGCAAAAAGATTGGAGGAGAAATGAATCCATATAGGGTTATTATAGAGCCAGTTCTTACAGAGAAAAGTGTTAATCAAAAAGAGTTAAACAAATATTTTTTTAAAGTAAGTAATGATGCTAATAAAATAGAAATAAAAAAAGCAGTTGAGGAAATATTTAAGGTTAAAGTAAAGGATGTTAAAATTGTAAAGATGAAACCTAAAAAAGCAAGACTTGGAAGATTTGAAGGATATAGAAGTGGGTGGAAAAAAGCAATTGTGACTTTGAAGGAAGGTAAAATTGAATATACAGATATAAAGAAATAAGGAGATTATTATGCCTGTAAAAACGTATAAACCATATACTCCTTCTAGAAGGTTTATCACTACTCAGGATTTTTCTGATATAACAAAGGAAAAACCTGAAAAGAGTCTTACTATAGGGTTAAAGAAGACTGGGGGAAGGAATAATACTGGTATGGTTATGGTAAGACATATTGGGGGAGGACATAAGAGGAAATATAGAATAATTGATTTTAAAAGAGATAAATATAATGTTCCAGCAGTTGTTAGTTCAATAGAGTATGATCCAAACAGGAATGCGAGAATTGCACTTTTAAATTATAAAGATGGTGAAAAAAGATATATTGTTGCACCAGAAGGCTTGAAGGTCGGAGATGAAGTTGTAAGCGGCCTTAAAGATATTCCCGTTAAAGTTGGAAATGCAATGCCGTTGTCTCAAATACCAGATGGTACTTTTGTTTGTTGTGTTGAGATGAGACCTGGTTGTGGTGCTCAGTTTGCAAGAGCGGCAGGAACAGCTGCTCAGGTTATGGGCAAGGAAGGTAAATATGTGTTATTAAAGATGCCTAGCGGTGAGTTGAGAAAGGTACTTTCTAATTGTTTTGCTACTATTGGTAGAGTTGGTAATGCTGAGTATAATACTATAACACTTGGTAATGCTGGTAGATCCAGACACCTTGGCATCAGACCTACAGTGAGAGGCACAGCAATGAATCCTGTAGATCATCCTCTTGGTGGTGGACGAGGTAGATCTAAAGGTAATAATGTTCCAAGGTCTCCATGGAATCAACCTTCTAAAGGTTTGAAGACAAGAAAGAAAAATAAGATATGGGATTGGATGATAGTTCAGGATAGAAGGAAAGGAAAAGTGTAAGTTTTGATTTTAGGGAGGATTTTATGGGAAGGTCTTCAAAGAAAGGTCCATACGTCGATCCAAAACTGTTAGAAAAGGTAAAAAAAGCAATTGAAACAGGAGATAAAAAGCCTATAAAAACATGGTCAAGGAGATCTACAATAATACCTGAATTTGTTGGATTTACATTTTTAGTACATAATGGAAGAAAGTTTCTTCCTGTTTATGTAACAGATAGAATGATTGGACATAAACTTGGTGAGTTTTCTTTTACTAGAACATTTAAAGGACATGGAGCAGCTCATAAAGAATCTACTGAATTGACATAAGGAGAGTTTTATGGATGCAGTATGTAACTTAAGATACCAAAGATATTCTCAAAATAAAGTTAGAAGAATATGTAATCTAATAAAAGGTAAAAGTATTTGGGAAGCTATTAATTTCTTACAAAACCTTTCTACGCCGACAAAAGATGTTATAATGAAAGCTATAAAATCTGCAGGTGCTAATTTGAGCAATAAATTGGGTAGTAAAATTGATATTAAAAATACTTGGATAAAAGAAATTAGAGTGGATCAAGGTCCTATGAAATATTTAAGAAGGTATCATGCAGGTCCAATGGGGAGAGCAATGCCTTATACAAGGAATATGTGTCATATTAAAGTCGTTGTAACGAATTCTAAGTAAAGGAGTATTGTTATGGGACAAAAAATTCATCCAAATGCTGTAAGACTTGGCTATATAAGAGAGTGGCAATCAAGATGGGTTTCTGATATAAAAGATATGCCACAGCTTATAAGAGAAGATTATGATATAAGAAGTATAATTAAAGAGAGATTTTTTCAAGCAGCAATAAGTTCTATTACTATTGAAAGATTAGGAAGTTATATAAAAATTACTATTCATACTGCGCGTCCAGGACTTGTTATAGGTAGAAAAGGGCAGGATATAGAGAATTTGAAAAATGATTTGGAAAAAATGACTAATAAAAAGGTTTATATAAATGTACATGAAATAAAAGTTCCAGAATTAGATGCAAATCTTGTAGCTCAAGCAATTGCTTCTCAACTTGAAAAAAGAGCTTCTTATAAAAAAGTATGTAAAAGAGCTATGGATAAAACAATGGCTAGTGGAGCTTTAGGAATAAAGGTAATGGTTTCTGGAAGACTTGGTGGAGCAGAGATTGCAAGGAGAGAGTGGTATAGGAGAGGAAGAGTGCCTCTTCAAACATTTGCTGCAGATGTAGATTATGGTTTTGCTGAAGCTAATACTATTATGGGTAAGATAGGTGTAAAAGTTTGGATATTTAAAAAGCTTCATTTTGCAAAAACTCCAAGAGAACTTCAAGAGGAACTTAGAAAACTTAGGCTTGAAGAAGAAAAGGAAATGATACTTGATAGTAATCTTGTTAATGAGACTTCAAAAGATAAAGGAGATTCCAATGTTAATGCCTAAGAGAGTAAAGTATAGGAAGCCTCAAACCGCCCCAAGAATAAAAGGGTATTCAAAGGGCGCAACGGAAATACATCTTGGTGATTATGGTATAAAAGCACTTGAACCTAGATGGATTACAGCACGCCAAATTGAAGCATGCAGAGTAACTATTGTAAGGTATCTTAAGAAAAAAGGAAAGATGTGGATAAGAATATTTCCAGATAAAGCTATTACTAAACATCCTGCAGAAACTAGAATGGGGAAAGGGAAAGGAGATCCAGATCATTGGGTAGCGGTTGTAAAGCCTGGAAGAATAATGTTTGAGATAGAGGGTGTAGATGACGCAACAGCTCAAGAGATTTTTAAAAGAGTTAGTGCTAAACTTCCAATAAAAACTAAATTAGTGAAAAGAGAAGAGTAAAGTTGAGGTGGTTTATGAAAAAGAGAGAAAAGGAATCGATAAGGAATATGAATGAAGCTGAATTAAATGCAATGTTAAGAGATTTGGAAAAAGAATTGTTTGAGCTTAAGTTTAATAAAAAGATTTCTCCTTTAGATAATCCTCTCAGGATAAGAAATTTGAGGAGAAAGATTGCTTTTGTAAAAACAATTATTAATGAAAAAAAGATAAAATCATTTAATATTAAGGAGTAAGGTATGGAATTAAAGCAAAAACGAGGAAAAAGACAAATTTTTAGAGGTGTTGTTGTTTCAGATAAGATGAATAAAACTAGAGTTGTAAAAGTTTTAAGAACATACCGACATCCTCTTTATGAAAAAGTAATAAAAAGTTATAAGAAATATTACGCTCATGATGAACTTAATCAGACTAAAGTAGGAGATGAAGTTGAGATAATGTCTAGTAGGCCTCTTTCTAAGCTTAAAAGATGGAGAATATATAGAATAATTAAAAAGAGTTCAAATTAGTTATTTTATTTTCAAAAAGGAGTGAGATATGGTTCAGTTGAGAACTATGTTAAATGTTGCAGATAACTCAGGAGCAAAAAAGTTGATGTGTTTCAAAGTTAAAGGTGGAAGTCATAAAAAATTTGCTACTTTAGGAGATATAGTTGTTTGCTCAGTTAAAGAAGCATTACCTGAGAGTAATATAAAAAAAGGTGATGTAGTAAAAGCAGTTGTGGTAAGAGTGAAGAAAGAAGTAAGACGTCCTGATGGATCTTATATAAGATTCGATGATAATGCAGTTTGTATAATTGATAATGCTGGTGAACCTAAAGGAACTAGAGTTTTTGGCCCTGTAGCTAGAGAATTGAGGGCTAAGAACTTTTTGAAAATAATTTCTCTTGCACCAGAGGTTCTATAAGGAGAGTTTATGTTAGGTCTTAAAAAGAAAGATAAGGTTATAGTTTTATCTGGTAAAGACAAAGGTAAAAAAGGGGAAATTTTAAAGGTAATAAGACAAGATGGAGTACCTATAAAAGTTGTTGTTAGTGGAGTTAATATTGTTACTAAGCATAAAAAACCAACAAGAAATGATCCGGGAGGGATAATAAAGAAGGAAGCTCCTCTTCATGTGTCTAAAGTTATGCTTATATGTCCTTCCTGTGATAAGCCAACAAGGATCAAGGTAAGTATTACTGAAGGTGGAAAATTTAGAGTATGTAAAAAATGTGGACAAACAATTATTTAAGGAGTTTTAAGATGAATATGAAAACTGATTATATACCAAGATTAAAAAAATATTACAAGGATAAAATTATACCAGCCATGATGAATGAACTCAATCTTACTTCTCCAATGGCTGTTCCTAAAATTGAAAAAATTGTAATAAGTATGAGCGTTAATGAGGCAAAGGATGATATAAAGATGTTGGAAGCTGCAAAGGAAGATCTTGCTGCTATATGTGGACAGATGCCTCAAATTAAGAGAGCTAAAAAATCTATTTCCAATTTTAAGCTTAGACAGGGAATGCCTATAGCATTAAAAGTAACACTGAGAGGGAATAGAATGTATGAGTTTTTGGATAGGTTTATATCTCTTGCAGCTCCTAAGATTAGGGATTTTAGTGGTTTTGATGTATCGAAGTTTGATGGTAGAGGCTCTCTAAATATTGGTATTAGAGATCATTTTATATTTCCTGAAGTGAATGTAGAAAAATCTCCTAAATCTAGAGGGATGAATATAACTATTGTAACAACAACTAAAGATGATAAAATAGCTAAAAAATTATTAGAATATTTTGGTTTTCCTTTTAAAGAACCAAAGAAATAAAACTTTTAAGGAGGGATAATTTATGGCTACATATGCTCAGATGGCTAAAGCTAGAAAAAAGCCTAAATTTTCTACAAGGTATAGAAATAGATGTCAAATATGTGGAAGGCCGAGAGGATATTATAGAGATTTTGGGTTGTGTAGAATATGTTTAAGGAAAATGGCTCACGAAGGTCTTATACCAGGATTAAAGAAGGCTAGTTGGTAAGGAGGCAGAATGGATACGCTTTCAAATATGCTTGTTATGATAAAAAATGCATCAATGAGGTTTAAGGAAAAAGTTGATGTTCCATATTCAAAAATGAATGTAGCTGTATTAGATGTTTTAAAAGAGGAAGGTTTTATAGGAAATTACAAAGTTATAAAAGAACCTAATTCAAAAAAACAATTTATAAGAGTAACCCTTAAATATACTGAAGATAAAACACCTCTTTTTTTAGGATTTAAAAGAATATCAAAATCTTCAAGGAGAATATATAGAGGATATGATGAATTTCCTAGAGTTAAAACTTCTTTTGGTATAAACATAGTTTCAACTTCTAAAGGGATAATGAGTTCTATTAAAGCAAAAAGAGAGAGAATAGGTGGTGAGGTTATTTGCCAAGTTTGGTAGGAGGATTATTTATGAGTAAAATTGGAAATAAACCAATAGTTATACCGGATGGAGTTAAAGTTGAATTAAAGGATAAGAAAGTCAATGTGATTGGACCACATGGTTCTTTAAGTTTAGAAATATTTGATGGAATATCTGTTGAAATTAAAGATGGCTTAGTTTATGTTAAGCGCGAAAAAGAGGGTTTAAGCAGCCTTCATGGTACTATGAGAGCGAAGATAAACAATGCTGTAGTTGGAGTGATTAAGAAATTTTCGAAAATATTAGAGATAGTTGGCGTTGGATACAAATGTGAAAAAAGCTCTGATGGAAAAAAACTTATTTTTACTGTAGGTTACTCTCACCCAGTGTATCTTGATATACCTTCTGATATAAATGTGGAGTTAGATCCAAAAGCAAATACAATTACAGTTTCAGGTATAGATAAGGAAAAAGTTGGAATTTTTGCTGATAGAATTAAAAAAGTTAAGCTGCCAGAGCCTTACAAGGGAAGCGGAATTAAATATCAAAATGAGAAAT
>JAOAEH010000058.1 GCA_026416895.1 Elusimicrobiales bacterium | reverse complement strand
TATTTTATATGTTTCTAAACTATTTAAAGCAATTTTATAATCAGAATACGCATTCATAATACTGTTTTTTTGAGATATTAAAAAATCTCTTAACTTTTCCTCAGCTGATTTTAATCCTTCCTTCATAACTAAAACATTATTTTTACGATAAGTTATACCAGATGAAAATATAGGCATGCTCATACTAACCCCTAAAGACCAAGAAGAATTATCTGGAAAAAAATTCTTTCCAGAATATGACCTAGAAGCAGAAAAATTCAATGAAGGTAGCCAATCAAGTTTGGAATTTTTTATTTTCTCTTTAGCAAGTTCTATGTTCTTTTGATATATTTTATATTGCGGTAAGCCAAATATAATAGAATCTAAATCTTCATATATCATCTCAACATCTGAGCTTTTAATTATAATATCATTCTTAACTTTTATTTGTTCAGTTATATTCATACCAATAATATTTTTTAAGTTATTTGAAGCAATTTCAAGTTGTTGTTTGGCTTTTTCTAAATTTAGCTTTGCCATTTCATATTGAGCTTTTGCATAAAGCATATTCCCTTTTGATTCAAAACCACTTTCATATTTAAGATTAATAAGTTCTGCATTTGCTTTTCTTATTTCCACTATTTTTTCATTTACAGAAACCAAATCTTGAGCAAAAAAAAGATTATAAAAAGCAGTATATAAACTCTTTCTTAATTCAACTAAATAATTCTCATAATTTAGTTTTGCAATATCATAGTTTATTTTAGCTGAACGTATAGAATATAATGAGTTATAACTAAAAATATTTTGGGAAAAGGATGTTGAAGCAGAAAAAGAATTTGAGGGATTTCTTTTTTCTCCACCACTTCGTGAAAAGCCCCAAGAAAAAGAAAGTTTCGGATAATAGTTATTCATAGAAGCATAATAGGAAAACTCCGCTGATTTAAGCTCTGATATTTTAGTTTTTAATGTTGGATTATTTTCAAAAGCTAATTTTATACAATCAGCTAAAGTCAGTTCTATTGAACTTAAAGACAAAGGCATAAAAAACAAAACTAATATACTTAAATCTTTAATCATTTAATCTCCTTATAAAAAAAACATATTGTTTAATATAAATAACGAAAAAATTAAAATATTATTGCATTTTAATTTAGAGAATCAATAAATGAAACTTACCTACCGGTAAGTAAATTTTATAAATTATGCTTTTATCTGTCAAGTAAAATTAATTTGCAATCTAGAAGTATTTGTTATAATTATATAAAGAGGAGATATGGAAATAGGAATTGTAGGACTTCCAAATGTAGGGAAATCTACACTTTTTAACGCTTTAACTGATGCTTGTGCACAAAGCTCAAATTATCCATTTACTACTATTGAACCAAATATCGCTGTCGCTCCTATACCAGATAGAAGACTTGATGTGCTTTTTGATATATTTAAACCACCAAAAAAAACAAATGCTTATATAAAATTTGTTGATATTGCAGGATTAGTTAAAGGTGCTTCAAAAGGAGAAGGACTTGGAAATAAGTTTTTAGCCAATATAAGAGAAGTAGATGCAATAATACATGTAGTTAGATGTTTTAAAGATAATGATATTGTTCACGTTCTTGGAGAAATAGATCCAATAAGAGATATTGAAATCATAGAGTTAGAACTAATTATGGCAGATCTTGAAAGTGTCTCTAAGATGATTGAAAAAAATTTAGGTCCAGCAAAAACAGGAGACAAAGAAGCAAAAACAAAAATAGAAAAATTAAACGTTATCAAAAAAGCACTTGAAGAAGGAAAAACAGCATTAGAAACAGGATTTAAAATTGAAGAAATCAAAGAATTTAACTTACTAACTTCAAAACCTGTGCTTTATGTAGCAAACACAGATGAAAACAAATCGGAAGATATTATAGCAAAAATACAAAATTATGCTAATAAAAAAAAATCTCAAGTTATAAAAATATCAGCAAAAATAGAATCAGAAATAGTTAAATTACCACCAGAGGAAAGAAAAGAATTTCTAAAAGAAATAGGTGAAGAATACTCTGGACTTGAAAAAATAATAATAGCATCAACAAAACTTCTTAATCTCATAAGCTTTTTCACTGTCGGTTCTAGTGATGAAGTAAGAGCATGGACAATTAAGAAAGGAACAAAAGCTCCACAAGCTGCAGGAAAAATTCACTCAGATTTTGAAAAAGGTTTTATAAAAGCAGAGGTATATTCTTTTCAAGATATAGAAAAATACAGAGATGAAAAAATATTAAGAGAAAAAGGCTTAATACGACTAGAAGGAAAAGATTACGAGATAAAAGACGGTGATATCTGTTTTTTCAAATTTAATATTTAAAGAAATCAAAAACAACTTTCCTAAACTCATCATTATTTTTAACAGATATAGATTTAGATGAAGTTTCATATTTTTTATCACTTATAAATATAACAGGATAATTTATTTTTTTTGGATCTGAAAAAGAATAAGAGATATTCATCGAAAAAAATTCATCTATAGCATCATAAGCAATCAGAATTTTAATCTTCGAATTAATAATTTTTTTAATTTCTTTAAAAGGAAAAAAAACAGGTTTTTTAAATACTCCTCCACTAAACTCAAAATTACTAACAGAAATAATAGAAAAAGCGGAAAAACCACACAAATATATAAAGACATTATTTGAAAATTCTGTTTTATTTTCTTTTAGAAACTTATATGCTGCTTCAATATCTTTATGTTCCTCAAACCCAAATTTATATTTTCCTTTTGAAGTACCAGTACCTCTAAAATCAAAATAAAAAAGATTATAATTTTCTCTTAAAAAAAGAGTATCTTCAAGCAAATCCGACTTAATATTAAATCCATCACCACAGATAATAAAAATAGAATCTGTTTCTTTAACAGATTCTACAAACCAACCAGAAAGCTCTATCCCATCATAGGTATCAAAATATATTGGTTCATAAGGTATATAAAAATCCTCAGGAGTTTTTGTAGCTCCTTTTTTAACATTTGTAAGTAAAAAGTATATATTTTCTTTTATGTTTTTTCTAACAAAATACCATACTACAAATACAATTATAAAAATATATAAAAAAATCATAAATCTCTCCAATTAATGGAAGTTAATTTAGATATAGCTAAGTTAATCTTTTCATCTGTCTCTGTAGTAGATATTCTTAAATAACCTCTACCATATCTACCAAAACCATCTCCAGGAGCAAGTAAAACACCAGTTTTTTGGAGTATATATTCACAAGCTTCTAATGAATTAATATTTATTGGAGGTTTTGCCCAAATAAAACAACTTCCTTGAGGCTTAAAAACTTTCCAACCATAAGCTGAAAGAGTTTTCACAAAAATATCTGCGCGTCTTTTAAAAGTTAATCGTATATTCGGAACTATAACATCATGATTTTCTATAGCAAAAGCACAAGCATTTTGAATTGCATTAAACTGACCAGAATCTATATTCTCCTTCACCGTATTTAAAGCATCTACAACTCTGCTATTTCCACATATCCAACCTATCCTCCAACCAGCCATAGAATAGGTTTTTGAAACCGAATAAAATTCAACAGCAATATC
>JAOAEH010000054.1 GCA_026416895.1 Elusimicrobiales bacterium | reverse complement strand
ATTTCTTAAGGGAGTTTACTAAAAAGCATAACCTAGATATATCAGTTATTGGTTCTTCAGTTTATTCAGTTAAGAATTATAGACTCGACCCTTCATTTGGTTTTGAATGGGAACTTAAAAGTTTAAAGGAAAAACTTAATTAATTTGGCCTAAAATTATTTTTAGATTTTGTTACAAATCATATGGCTATAGATTCTGATTTTTCTAATGAGTGTATAGACTGTTTTGTTATTGGAACTCAACAGGATTATGAAAATAATAAAGAGCTTTTTTGCAAAAAAGAAGTTAATGGAGTTACCTACTATGTAGCACATGGTAAGGATCCTAATTTTCCTGCTTGGAGAGATACTATACAACTTAATTATTTTAATCCAAAAACAAGACAAAGAATGATAGATGAACTTTTGAAAATTTCTGATTTGTGTGATGGCGTTAGGTGCGATATGGTTATGCTTTCATTAAATGATGTTCATGAAAGTGTTTGGGGGTGGTTGAATTATAGGAATGGTTATAAAAAACCTGAAAAAGAATTTTGGCATGAGGCAATATCACGTGTAAAAGAAATAAATCCTCAGTTTATATTTTTAGCGGAGGTTTATTGGGGGCTTGAATGGAAGATGCAACAAATGGGATTTGATTATACCTATGATAAAGTTTTTTATGATCGATTAAAAAATATGGGGGCGGAAGAAGTTAGAGGACATTTAAGAGCAGAAAAGCTTTATCAAAAAAAATCTGTTCGTTTTATTGATAATCATGATGAAGAACCTTCTATTTCCTCTTTTAATAATAAAAAGAAAGCTTTGGCTGCAGCAGTTATGGTTTCTACTGTTAGAGGACTGAGATTTTATAATGATATGCAGTTGAAAGGTGTTAATGTTAAAATACCAGTACAGATTAAGGAATTTAATATTGAACCTTATCGTGATATAGAGGTTGAAAAGTTTTATGAAAAAATTCTCAAAATAGTAGACCATCCTGCTTTTCATGGGGGAGAGTGGGAATTATGTGAAGTAGTTCCAGTAAATGAAAGCGATAGAACTTTTAGAAATATAATTGCTTATAGATGGATTCAAATGAGAACTGTAAAGATTGTAATTATAAATTATTCTAGTGAAATATCTTCTGGAAGAGTTTTAATTCCTTTAAAAGCTAAAGGAGAAAATGTTACTCTTTATGAGGAATTTTCTGAAAGATTTTTTTCATATTCTGAAACAGAACTGTCTAATGGAATTTTAATAAAAGAAATGTCCCCTTATAGCTTTTTTATGTTTGATTATGAATTTTAAATGTTTTTTTTAAAGTATATAAAGGATATAATTTTCCCTTCAGTTTGTTATTGTTGTAGAGATGATATAGAACCTTTAAGAGTTCATCCCTTATGTAGAGAGTGTGAAAAAAAATTTCATTTTATAGAAAAGCCTTATTGTTTTAAATGCGGAATAGGTATTAAATATGGAGATACTTGTTACTTATGTAGGAAAAGAAAATTTAACTTTGATTTTTCCAGATCTGTTTTTATGTATGAGGAAGCTATTTCATCCTTAATAAAAGCATATAAATACGATGGAAAAGATTATCTGTCTAAATGGTTTGCAAATGTTATGATAGAAAGATTAGATTATTACTTAGAGTTTAAAGATTTTGATTCTATCACTTATGTTCCTATTTCTAATAAGAAAATTAAGGAAAGGGGATTCGATCAATCTAAATTGATTGCAGAAATTATTTCGAAAAATAAAAATTTTTTATTTATTAAGGATAGTATTTTAAATACTAAAAACCTAAGTCAAGTTGAGTTAAGTGGAAGGTTAAGGATTGAAAATGTGAGAGGAAAGTTTATAGTTAAAGATTTTTCAATTTTTAAAGATAGAAAAGTTATAATTATTGATGATGTTGCTACAACAATGTCAACGCTTAATGAAGTTTCAAAAATTATAAAAGAAGCAGGAGCTGTAGCTGTGAGTTGTTTTACTATAGCACGTCAAAGTATGTATGAAGATTGATGGTATTGTAAATGAAGCTGCATGTATATACTTTGTTTTCAAAAATTTGAAAAATAATAATAAAAGTTCTTTAATTTTTATTGAAGATGAATCAGATTTGTTGCTTTTTTGGCAAACAGCAAATTCTTTAAAAGAATTGTTTTTTGAAGAGATTGATATCATTGAATTTGATTCATCATTAGATAGTTGTGCAAGGTTGTCTAAGAGTCTTTTAGATGATTCTAAAAGATTTATCGCTATTGCTTCTGTTAAAGCTGTTGATTTGAGTATATTTGATCCTTCAACTGTTAAAGGAAAAAGTTTTAGAGTTGGGAGTAGGGTTAAGAGAAATGAATTTGTCAACTTACTTATTGAAAATGGTTTTAAGAAAACTGATTTTGTTGAGTTAAAAGGAGAATTTGCAACTCGTGGTTCTGTTGTTGATTTTTTTAATCCTGGAGATGAGTATCCTATAAGAGTGTTTTTTGATGATGATAGAATAGATTCTGTAAAAAAATTTGAAATTGATACCCAAAATACTTTTGATTTTATGATGGAATTTAATATTTTAAATATATCTCAAAGGACGCAAAAAATATTAGATTTAGATTTGGATTTTTATTGTTACAATTTAGATATTGAAAATTGTTGTAAATTAACCTCTCTAGTTAGTGAGAATCAGTTTTCGTTTGAAAATATATATTTTAATTCTTTCAATGATTTTTTGAAAGAATTGGATAGATTATTAAAAAAAGGATTTTTGGCTCATATATATTACATTAATGAAAGAGAGGGAGCTAAAATTTATAGTTTGATTGAAGAGTCTAAGATAAATTTAAAAAATATTTATTTTCATCTTGGATATCTGAGGAAAGGGTTTTATTGTGAAAGTGAAAAAGTTTTTATAGTTTCATCTAACGAAATTTTTGGAAGAGAATTTATATTTTCAACAAGAAAAAATATTAAGAAATCGCTTTCAATAAATCAAATATCTCCTGGGGATTATATAGTCCATGCAGATTATGGAATAGGTATATATAATGGAATAATTGATTATACTCATAGAGATGAATGGGGTAATGTTTATACTACTGAGTGTTTAGAAATAAAATATGCTGGAGGGGATAAATTGTATGTTCCTCTTGAAGAATTTAATAAAATTGAAAAATACATTGGAGATTCTAACAAAGTTAAACTCTCATCTCTTAATTCTTTAAAATGGACAAAGATAAAAGAAAATATTAGGAAAGAAATTGAGAAAATTGCTCATCAAATTGTAAAAATAGATGCTCAAAGGAGACTTATAAAGATAAAACCTATGCAAAAAACTGAAATGGAAGATGATTTTGTTTCGGATTTTATATATGAAGAGACTCCAGATCAAAAAAAAGCAATAAATGATGTTTTAAAAGATCTTGAATCTGAAAGACCAGCAAATAGGGTTATAGTTGGTGATGTAGGGTTTGGAAAAACAGAAGTAGCTATGCGTGCTGCTTTTAGAGCAGTATCAAATGGTTGGCAAGTGTGTGTGTTATGTCCTACTACAATACTTGTCGAACAGCATTTTAGAACATTTTCTATGAGGTTTAAGAGATTTCCTTTTAATATTGCTTCTCTTTCAAGATTTACTATTTCATCTGATGAGAAAAGGATAAAAAATAATATTGAGAGAGGTGTTATTGACATACTTATAGGTACTCATAAGGTTCTTTCTGAAAATATTAGG
>JAOAEH010000037.1 GCA_026416895.1 Elusimicrobiales bacterium | reverse complement strand
GATATTTCCAGAACTAGAAGAAATATAAAAGAGATAAGTATATTAAAAGCATATTCTATAAAAAGAGTTAATTTGCGTGACATAAATATAGATTCGGAATTATTATATAAGCTATTTTATCAAATTAAAGGAGTAGAATATTTAGATATTTCTGATAACTATTATATAAAACATCTAGATTTATCACATTTAGATAATCTTAAATATTTAAATATTAAAAACTGTATATCATTGGAAAAAATAATTCTGTCCAAAAAAATCAAGAATAAAATTAATATAGAAGGCTCTATAAAAAATAAAAACATTTTGTATAATTAACCTTAACTTTTTATTTTATCCCCTAAATTAAACGATTGTCCAACTTGGTACGGGTTATTTTCTATTTGTTAGGTATTGTTTAGTGTTTTAAAAAAATGATAGAATGGTAGTTATAAAAGTGAATTTTGTTAGGAGGAGAAATGTTAACTAAAACGGCTAACAAAGTTGCTATGGATGGAAATACTGCAGTTGCTTATGTAGCTCATGCTACAAATGAGGTTATTGCCATATATCCAATAACACCTTCAAGTGTAATGGGGGAGTTAGCTGATTTAAAATCTGCAAATGGTGAAAGAAATATATGGGGAACAGTACCAACAGTTGTAGAGATGCAATCTGAAGGAGGTGCAAGTGGAGCAGTTCATGGTGCTTTGACTACTGGTGCTCTTTCAACTACTTTTACAGCATCTCAAGGGTTATTATTGATGATTCCAAATATGTATAAGATTGCTGGTGAACTAACTCCAACAGTGTTTCATGTTTCTGCAAGAGCAGTTGCAACTCATGCTCTTTCAATTTTTGGTGATCACAGTGATGTTATGTCAGTTAGACAGACAGGTTGGGCTTTAATTGCAAGTTCAAATCCTCAAGAAGCTCAAGATTTCGCTTTAATTGCTCAAAGAGCATCTTTAGAGTCAAGAATTCCATTTTTACATTTTTTTGATGGTTTTAGAACATCTCATGAAATAAATATTGTAGAACAGATTTCATTTGATGATATGAGAAGATTTCTTCCAGATGAATTAATCTCTGAACATAGAAGAAGAGCACTTGATCCTGAAAGACCTTCTATGAGAGGGACTTCTCAAAATCCTGATGTTTTCTTTCAAGGAAGAGAAGCTATAAATAAATATTATAATCAGCTACCTTCTATAATTAAGAGAGTTTTTGATGAATTTTATAAGCTTACTGGTAGAAGATATGATCTTTTTGAGTATGTTGGCTCTCCTAATGCTGAAAGGATTATAGTTATAATGGCAAGTGGGTGTGATGTAGTAGAAGAGACAGTTAAATATTTAAATTCAAAAAATAATGAAAATGTTGGAGTTATAAAGGTTAAAGTTTATAGGCCTTTTTCAGTTGAAGATTTTATAAGAGTTCTTCCAAAAACAGTTAAAAAAATTGCGGTTATGGATAGAACAAAAGAGGCAGGTTCTTCAGGAGAACCACTTTATCTTGATGTAGTTAATGCAATTACAAAAGGGTATAAACTAGGATTACTAGGGGAAATGCCTTTAATAATTGGTGGAAGGTATGGTCTTGGTTCAAAAGAATTTAATCCTGCTATGGTAAAAGCAGTTTTTGATAATCTTTCTTTACCAAATCCAAAAAACAATTTTACAGTTGGAATTATAGATGATGTAACAGGAAGTAGTTTAGAATGGAATGAAAATTTTGATATAGAACCAGAAACGACTTTTAAAGCTATTTTTTATGGGCTAGGTTCTGATGGCACCGTTGGAGCTAATAAAAATACTATAAAAATAATCAGTGAAGAAACAGGGCAATATGCTCAAGGTTATTTTGTATATGATTCAAAAAAAGCTGGTTCTTTGACAATTTCATATGTTAGATTTGGAAAAGAATATATTAGAGCACCTTATTTAATAAATAGAGCACATTTTATAGGTTGTCATCAGTTTACTTTCTTAGATAAGTATGAGATGCTTGATAAACTTATGGATGGTGGTGTGTTTTTACTTAACAGTCCTTATCCGGCATCACAAGTTTGGGATTACCTACCTGCACATGTTCAAGAATTAATAATAAAAAAGAAAGCAAAATTTTATGTTATAAATGCATCTGAGATTGCAAAAAAAGTTGGAATGGGATCAAGGATAAACGTAGTTATGCAAACTGCCTTTTTTGCAATTTCTGGTGTTTTACCAAAAGATGATGCTATTAAAGCAATAAAAGAATCAATCAAAAAAACTTACATTAGAAAAGGTATGGATATAGTTGAAAAAAATTGGAAAGCTGTTGATAAGACTGTTGAAGCCATTGAAGAAGTAAAATATCCAGATAAAATTACTTCAAATATACCTTTCAATCCGTGTAGAATAACTGAAGATATGCCTGAGTTTGTTAAAAATGTTACTTGCCAAATGATTTCATATAAAGGTGATAAACTTCCTGTTTCTTCTTTCCCGCCAGATGGGACTTATCCTACAGCTACATCTCAGTTTGAAAAAAGAAATATTGCTCTTGAAGTACCAGTATGGGAGCCAAATCTTTGTATTCAATGTGGTATTTGTTCTTTTGTTTGTCCTCATGCTGTTATAAGAATAAAAGCATATGAAGAATCTGAGTTGAAAGGAGTTCCGCCTACATTTAAATATACGGATGGTAGAGGAGATTTAAAAGGTTTAAAATTCACAGTACAAGTTGCTGTTGAAGATTGT
>JAOAEH010000017.1 GCA_026416895.1 Elusimicrobiales bacterium | reverse complement strand
AAATGGTAGATTAATTGTTTTTCCTCTTACCGATGGAACAATGCAATAACTACAGTTCATTGAACAACCCTTTGATATTGTTTGGTATTCGGAAACTTTATATTTTTCTTGTTCTTTTGTAGATGAGGAAGTTATTATATTATCTAAAAGATTGAATATATTGTCATATGATTTTGTTCCTATTACATGATCTATATGATTAAACTTTTTAATTAATACCTCTTTAATTCTTTCTGCAGCACATCCTATTACAAATAACTTTTTATCTTTATTTTTCCAATCTTTTAAACTACCTATCAGACTTAAAGCTTTATCTTCTGCATGTTGTCTTACAGTACAGGTGTTTATTATTATTAGATCTGCATTATTTTTATCTTCAGTTTCTGTTAAACCTTTGTTAAAAAGAAATCTTTTTATTCTATTAGAATCATCTTCATTCATTTGGCAACCAAAAGTTATTATTTTAAAATTCTTCATCTTTTTTTATTGTGTTTAGATAATCTCTATATAAAGATTCAGAAATACTTCCATTTGATAGCATTTCTTTTACATAACATCCTGGTTCAGATATATGTTTGCAATTTGAAAACTTGCATTGAGATGCATACTCTAATATTATAGAAAACTTTTCTAAGTTTAATTTGTTTTTATTTATAAATGTTATTCCTGGGGTATCTATTACTATGTGATTGTTATTAAGAATTATTATCTTACGTGTAGTAGTAGTATGTTTGCCTTTATAATTTTTTATATTTACTTCTGATGTTTTTAGAATTTTTTTTCCATATAAGTTGTTTATTATAGTAGATTTTCCAACACCTGATGGCCCTATGAATGTTGAAGTTTCAAATGGAATTAAAATCGAATTTAGATAATCATATCCTATAAGATTTAATGAATCGAGAATAATTATATTAGATCTAGAAAAACCTAATTCTTTTTCTATACTACACAAAATATTTTCTAGGTTTTTTTTCTCTAATAAGTCTGCTTTATTTAATATGATAAATTTCCTTATTTTTCCAATTACGTTAAGTGATAAGTATATTTTTATTTTTTCTATATTAAAATTTAGGGGATCTAAACTGAATGTTAAAAATAAATTATCAACGTTTGCCACAATAGATTGTATTCCTTTTTGAGGATATACTCTAAATAATAATGTTTTTCTTTTTATTATCGAATTTATGAAAAATTTTTCAGAATTTTTATCTTTTAAAAATACCCAATCTCCAACTACTGGTATCTCTTTTTGATTTGCTTTTCTTTTAAAATTTCCGCTCAATATTGCAATAACTGTTTTTGATTCACTTATTGCAGCCTCATATACTGAACTGTATTGAGTAATTATTCTTGCAGGAATTAATTTTTTGTTTTTAACTATTTCATGATTTATAATTTCTAAGATATTTTCATCTGCTCATAGTTTTTTAAGTTCTGTTTGATCAAACATAAATACGATTACGCATATTTTAACTAATTGTTCCTCCTTATATCTGTTCTAAAATTTTTATATTTTGTTTTATTATAGAACTGCTTTACATCTTCTTCTTTTCGAAGTGAGGTATGTGTTTTCATCTATTTGAATTCTTGCTATTATCTCATGATTTCCTGGTGTTATATTATTCCAATCAAACCACCAATATCCAACTGATTCTCTGGCATTCATCCATGGTCCACCATCAATTGATACTTCAACTTTTGATGTAGGGCTTGTTCCTATTCTTATTGTATAATATGAAGAGGTTATTTTCTCTTGGTGCTTTGGATAATCTATAACTACATAAGCATTGTTAATATTTTTAGTTTGTTTTTTATTTTTTGATATTGTTTTTGGCATATTATGTTCCTCCTTTACTTCATTTGTTAGGGATTTAAGCTCTTTGTTTATTTTGTTGATAAAAGAAAATGCTTTTTTTTCATGGATCATTATACATTTTCTTCCTTTTTCTTTCATTGCTAGAAAATCTCCTTTCGCTTGACTTACACATATTTTATTGAAGCTTAAACTTTCCCCTAATATTTTTATATCTTTTTTTGGTTTAGAAGTCAATATTATAAATGTTCCTGAATTTTTTCCTCCTTTAAAAAGTTGTCCTATTGAGTGAAGATACCTTGGACCGTATACAATAATTGTTGGTATTGATGTTTTTTTAAGTATATTTTGTTTTATTTCTTCAAAGAATTTTATGTTCTTGTTATTTTCATCTAAATATAAGCAAAAAGCAATATATCCATCTTCACTAGTGTTTTTTAAAATATACCAACTTAATGAATCGTCTTTCTCTATTTTGCTTGTATTAGCTGTATAGATTTCAAAACTGGAATTTTTTATCTGTGGTGATAAGTTAAAAAAATTTTTTGATTTTAAAATTTTTTGTGTAAATTCTTTTGTAAATTGTACATCAGGCTGATCGAATGGATTTATTTTCATTATATGTCCACATAATGCTGTTGCTATTTCCCAACGATAAAACTCTTTTGCTATATCATACACATCATCGAGATAAATTTTTAGTAAAGGATGTCCACTTTTTATTATTTGATTTATTTTCTCTTCATTTTCAGGAAAATTTTTAAGTGTTATTGCTACAAAACATCTGTCATTTGAATAGGATGATGGTTCATAGATTTCATAATCTATAATAGGTAAAATTCCTTTACCCTCTTTACCTGTTGATTCTGCAATTAGTTGTTCAATCCATAAACCAAACCTTTGTAATTTTTTAGGAACAACTAGTGTTAGCTTATCTTTACCGTTTAAATAGGATAATCCTAAAAAAGCTCCTAACACAATAGCAGGAGAATTGTCTTTATTGAGTTCTGACATTGCATTTTGAGCATTTGTTATTAATTTAGAGAGATTTGCTTGTGTAAAAGATGCTGGGACAAGTCCAAAATATGAAAATACAGAAAATCTTCCACCTATGTCTGACGGATTTATAAATATTTTTCTAAATTTATATTTTATTGCAATTTTTTCTAAAGGAGTATCCTTGTCTGTAATTGCAATAAAATTTTTACCTGCTTTTTTTGTTTTAGTTTTTAACAAATTAAAGAAATATTTAAAGTGACTTATAGTTTCTAGTGTAGTTCCAGATTTACTCGAAACGATAAATAATGTTTTTTCTATTTTTATATTTTTAGTTATTTTGTTTATCCAATCAGGATTTGTTGAATCCAAAACATGAAATTTTATTTTTTTATTTTGTCCAAATATATTTACTATAACTTCACTTGCAAGACTAGATCCTCCCATCCCTAAAAGTAATACATCTTTATAGCCTTCTTTTATTATTTCTTGTCTGAATGATTCTATTTCTGGAAGTTTTTCTTTCATTTTATTTGGTAATTCAAGCCAGCCAAGAGAGTTTTTTATTATTTTAGCGTTTTGTGTATCTTTTTTCCAAAGGGTTGTGTCTTTTGAAAATATTCTTTTTATAAAATTTTCTTTTTCTATTTTGTCTAATAATTCCTCTAAAGATACATTATATATTTGCATTGTAAGTTTTTGTAATGAGATATTTTTTATCTTGGTTTCTATTGCTTTTAATATATTATTATATGACTCAATAAATTTTTTTATTCCTTCTGATAATAATTTTTCATATATTTTTTCCCAGTCAATTCCTAGAGATATTATTTTTTCATATATATAATGTGCTTGAGATATTCTTGTTTCTATTTTTTCATCATTTATTTTGCCATGTTCAAAAAATGAATATATGGTATGTTGTGGGGCGGTAGCTATAGTGTAGGGTAAACACAATTCATCTAAATAAAAAGAATCTTTAATATTAGGTTCTTTTGTGCTTGTTGAGGCCCATAATAATTTTTGTGGTTTTATTCCTAATTCTTCATATTTTTTAAAATCATTGGAATGAAATTTTTTAAGATATATTTCGTAGATAAGTAAAGATACTGCAACTGCTGCTTTTCCTTTAAGCTTATTTATTTCATTTATTTTCTCAGTATCATTAATTGAATTTATAATGTTTGAAAAAATATTTGTTAACTCAGTATCTATTCTGCTTACAAAAAAGCTAGCTACAGAAAAAATATTTCCTTGAATTTTGTTCTCTACTCTCCATTTTACAGCTGATAAATATGCTTCAGTAACTTTGTCGTATATTTTAGGTGAAAATATTAAAGTCATATTTACATTTATTCCCATTTTTAATAATTTTTCTCCTGCTGTTATTCCGTTTTCAGTTGCTGGTATTTTTATCATTAAATTTTCTCTATTTACAATTTCCCATATCTTTGTAGCACATTCTATGATAGAATTAATTTCATTTAATGTAGGAGGTATTTCAATACTTACAAATCCATCTGTACCACTTGTTTTCTCGTATACACTTTTAAATAAATCACAAGCACGTTGTATATCTTCTATCATAAGTGAATATGCTATATCTTGAATATTTGTAAATTTTTTTGCTGCAATTTCAATAGAATTATCGTATAGATTAGATTTAACAATAGCATTTTCAAATATTGTAGGATTTGAAGTTAAACCAACTATATCATATTTTTCTATCATATTTGCAAGCGTTCCATTTAAAATCATATTTCTACTTATTGAATCAAGCCAAATTGATTGTCCAATTTTCCTAAATTTTGAATAAAGTTCAATCTGTTCTTTTAAATTCATTTTTCCTCCTCTATTAGTTTAATTTTATTTAATCTTCTTATATATCTTTCTTCTTCAATAAATTTGGCATTTATAAAAGCATCTACTATTTCACAAGCAAGTTGACTACCTATTACCTTTGCTCCCATACATAAAACATTCATGTTATCATGTTCTACCCCCTGATGGGCTGAATATGTGTCATGGCAGACTGATGCTCTAATACCTTTTATTTTATTTGCAGCTATACATGCACCAACTCCACTACCACAAATAATTATACCTCTTTCAGCATTTTTTGAAATTATCTCATTTGAAACTTTTTTAGCGAAATCAGGATAATCAGATTTAATATCAGGATTATTTGTGCCCACGTCAATTACACTATGTCCTTTTAATTTTAAAAACTCTATAATAGTTTTTTTAAGATTATATCCGGCATGATCACTTCCTATTGCTATCTTCATATTTAAATTCCTCCTCTTTAATATTAAATATATAGCTGTTTTTTATCCAGCCTTTTATGTTTTGTTGAGGAATTCCTATTTGAGAAAATTCCTCTCCCTTATTTAATAATGTTACTACTTTGGCTTTGGGTATGGTAGCAAGTATAGTAAATTTTTCATTCGGTCCACTAAAAATATCTGCTTCTTCTATTGTTATAGCTGGCATATAAAAGATTGAGTTTTTTCTTAAAAGATACCAGCTGCTAAATATTATAGTGCATAAAACAGATGAAAAAAATAATTTCTTTGTAAATTTTGATTTTAATAAGAATATTGATAAAGATATGATTAAACTAATTAATGAAATATGAATTAAAAGTTTTATTTCCATATCACTTAATAGATAATATACTTTATATAAGAGATCAGGTATTTCATTTGAAAATAATTCATTTCCTGTTTCTTTAGATATTTTTTTGAGATTTGAAACATTATATGATATTCTGGGATTTATAATAAAAGCTTTTATATAATACGCAAGAGCCATTTCTTGTTTTCCCATTTTATAATAACAGTTTGCTGCATTATAATATAGATAAGGATTCAATTTTTCTTTTTTTAGGGCGGCAATATAAATATTTAAAGATTCTTGATATTTGTTTTCTTTATATAATTTAGATGCTTCTTCTAAGTTTTGTGATTTTAATAAAATTACTGTATATAATAATAAAAACTTCACTTTTTCATCTCCTTATCTATTTTCTTTATTATTGTTTTTAACTTTTCTAATAATGATTTTACTTCTAAATCTGATACTTGTGTTTTAGTAAAATTTAGTAACTCTATTTTATTGATTATTTCTTCAAGTTCATTTAATGAGTCAGTTGATATTGATGGGTTTTTTTCTTTAATTATATTTTTTATTTTTCCGAATGAAAGATGAGAAATATTTTCATTTAATTTATCTGAAAAATAGTCATAAATAGCCTCATATATTGTAGATAGTTTTTTTTCTATATTCTGCTTTATTGATTCGTTGATTTTTCTTTCAAAGTTAGAATAAGCTTTTTCATATTTTTTAAAAGGTAAATTTTTTAGTGAGTTAATTTTTGTTTTTATGGAAATGCCTAATATTAGGAAGAAAATTATAATAATTTGAATTGTAAAAGAAATGTTAGCTATTTTTTTTATTAGTGTATAGAAAGTAGATGAAGGTATTTTTTCATATATATAGTTGATATCTTCTCCTTTTGTTATTATTTCAGATTTTAACTTTGTGGTATCAAAGTCAAAACTTTTACCAATTTTTCCTTTCAAAGCATTTATTTTAATAGGATGGGTTGTTATTGTTTCATAATTTTTGGTATCTATATTGAAGAATGTAAATTTTATTCCATCTATAATTATACTCCCTTCGTTTAGTGGAGTGGCAATATATGTAAATTTTTTGGTTCCTCCTATAATATCATTATTTTTTGAATTGGTTTCAGACGAAAGTATATCATATATTTTAAGTGATGGGTGATTTATTTGTGGTGGATTTATTTGTTTAACATTTCCTTTGCCTGATATTTCAACCGTGATATTTATTGGATCTCCAGCATGAGGCGTTGAATTATCTATTTTTGCTGTTATGAAAAAATTGCCTACACCTCCTGAAAAATCTTTTGGTGGAGGAGGTAAATCTAGAATTTCTATTTCTATAGGTTTAGTTTCAAGTGTTATATCTTGTGTTCTTGCCATTTGTGAAAAAAATTTTTGAATAAAATTTGGATCAAAAGGATCAAATACTGTATCTTCTTGTATTGGGGCCACAATTTTAGCTGAAGAAATTTTTGCCTTACCAGCCATTATACCAAAAAGTGCTACCTTTGTTTCGGCGAAGTAATATCTTATACCATTTATTATTTCGGTACCAGTTCTTATAGGTGGTAGTTCTTCTGATAAAAGGTTAGAATAGTTTGGTGGATAATACTGAGGATTTGAAGCAACTGGTAATGCTGTATAAAATTTTATAGATAGAGTTATTTGTTCCCCTATGTATGCTGTTTTTTTATCTACAGTTGCTTTAGCAAAGATTAATTCTTCTCTTGAAAGATTTTGATTTCTATTTTGTTGTGTTTTGGTTTTAGTATGAGGTTGTGTTTGTGATATAGAAGGTGAGGTTACTTCAATTTCTATTTCTTTTGTAAAATATTTTTCTTTGCCTGTAAATATCCCTATCTTTGGTATTACAAATTTTCCAGTTCTTTTTGGAATAAGGGTGTAAGAAAATTCTATGGTAGTGTTTATTTGTCCATTTATAATTGATATATTGCTGCTCTTGCCTGATTGATATATATTAAAATCAGTAAAATTAGGTATATCTGGTTTAACGTTTGAGATATTTTCTCCACTTACGGATATTGTAAGTGTGAAGCTTTCGTTAATTGGGACTATCTTTTTATCAACCCATGCAGTTACTACAACTTGACAGTTTATATATTCAACTAAAGTTATTAAAAGTATAAAGATTTTACCAATCAAATTCATTTTTTATATCTCCACTAACTTTTTGCTGTTGAGTTGCTTTTTTAATATTCTCACGTTCCATATTTTTAATCATTTCTAAAAATTTTTCAGCTTGTTTTTGGGTTTGAGAGGATGACTGTGTGTTTTGCTTTTGTTCATTATTGTTTTCTTTTTTATTATTGCTGCCGCCACCCTCTTTTTTTTCATCTTTTCCTCCTCCTTGAGATGATGAGGAAGATGATGAAGATGAAGAAGAATTTTTCTTTTTTAATAATAGTTCTAAATTATATTTTGCATCTTCATTTTTAGGGTTTTCAAGAATTGCTTTTTTATAGTATTCTATTGCTTTTTCAATGTCGTTCTTCATGTAATAAGAATTACCTGTGTTATAAAGAGATTGAGACATAAGTTTTCTGTTTTTAATTGAATCATAAATTTTAATTGCTTCATCATATAAATTAAGTTTGTAAAGAGAATTGGCAGTATTAAACTTAATTTTTTCATTGTTCGGAGCTTCTTCTAAAGCTTTTTTATAAGTTTCGAATGATTTTTGATAATCTTTATTTTTATAAAATTTATTTCCTTTTTGAGCTTTGAATTCTGATTTAATATCTAATGAGTAAACGCTTGGAGAACTTATTATTATAAACAAAATAAGGACTAAACTTTTTGGAATTTCCATAATAATAAATTCTACAAAAATTAATATAAAAGCTAATATCAAAAAGTATTGATATCTATTTTTATAATATTTCTGTTTTTCAAAGTTTTTTGATATTTCTCGCCTTTCTACATATTTTTTTATCTCTGATACAACAAATTCTGGTGTAGTATATTTTATATATTTTCCTTCAGTATAATTTGCAATATCTATTAAAGTTTTTTCATCTAATCTTGATATTACAGTTTTACCACTGCGATCTTTTTTAGGTTCATTTTTCTCAGGATCGTATATTATATTACCTTCAGGTGAACCTATTCCCACTGTTATAAATTTTATTTTATCTTTGTTTATTTTTAAAAGAGCATCTTTAACTTTTCCTGAATGATCTTCTCCGTCAGTGAAAAATACTGCTATATTTTCACCTGGATATGAAGATAGGTATTCATATGTGGTAACTATGGCATCTGAAATATTTGTACCTGGATAGGGGAGCATATTTGGTTTTAAAATATCAGTAAAGTATAATACAGCGTCAATATCATCTGTTAAAGGGCATTGGATATATGCTTTATCTTGAAATGCTATTATGGTTATTCTATATCCTTTTATTATTTCAGAGATAGATTTTAATACAAGTTTAACACTTTCAAGTCTGTTTGGTTTAATGTCTTGAGCAGACATTGAAAGTGATGTATCAACTACCAAAGCAATATTAGCCCCATATAAAGGTTTTTCTCTATATTCTATTCCCAATTGTGGTCCAAGTATTGATATTATAAGAAGGAATAAAGCAATAATTATTAGAATATCTTTTATTTTCCTTCTTTCTTCTAAATATGAAGGAATTATTTGAGTTATTATTTCTTTGTCAAATATGATTTCAAATAATTTTTTACTACGTGAAGAAAGTTTTAGGTATAGTATTGTGAATATAACGAAAAGTATCAAGGAAGGTATGAAAAGATTTTGATATTTAAATATGTCCATATTAAGGTATCCTTAAAAAAATTGTTTTTTCTAAAATAATTGTAGCAGCTATTATTAATATAGCTGCTATTAAAAATATGTGATAAATATCTGAAATTTCTAGTGTATGTCTTATTTCAAACTTTGTTTTTTCAAGACTATCTATTTCAGAATATATATTTGAAAGCTCTTCGTTTGAAGTGGCTCTGTAAAATCTTCCTCCAGTTATATTTGCTATTTCTGACAATTGCTCTTCATTTAAGTCATCTTCTATTGTTGCGTATGGTCTAAATGGATCTCCTGTTGGAATTTGTGCAGGACCCTTTTTTGCAGTTCCAATTGTATATATTTTTATTCCAAACTCTTTGGTTAATTTTGCTGAGGTTAATGGATCTTGCACTATTCCAGTGTTCGATCTTCCATCAGTTAGTAGAATCATTATTTTTGTTTTACTTTTAGATCTTTTAAGATGATTTAGTGCTACCAGTATTGCATCTCCTATTGCAGTTCCATCTGATTTTGTCATTCCTAATTGAACTCTTTTTAAGAATCCTATTACTGCTGAATGATCTAGTGTTAATGGACAGCTTAAAAATCCAACTCCACCAAATACTACCAGTCCAATTCTATCATTCCTTCTTTTTAATACAAATTCTTCTGCTGCTTTTTTTGCTGCTTCAAGTCTATTAGGTTTTAAATCTTCTGCTCCCATAGAAAGAGAAGTATCTAAAACAAGCATTATATCTACTCCTTCTGTTGGTGGAATTTCTTGTCTTAGGATATGTTGAGGTCTTGCTAGTGCTACGATAATAAGAAGCAAAGAAATGAATCTTCCATATATAGAAATGTTTTCAGCAATCAATATTTTTAAAGAGTATGGTTGTTGGATATTTAAGGGAAAATTTATTTTGAAATATTTTCTAAATGAGTTAGAAAAAACATATGAAAAACTAAGAATAAGAGGTATAATAAGAATAAAATAGTATGGGGTTGCAAATCTCATTTGTTTATAGCCTCATTTTTTAATTTTTCTTCTTCTTTTCTTTTTTCTACTATATGTTGATTCATTGTTTTAATTAAATTTTCAACATCAATTGTATTTTTGTTTATTTTTTCTATTTCAGGTATATATTTAGCAAATTTAACAAGATCTGAAATTTCTAAAAATTCTCTAAGTAAAATTATTATTTCTATTTTTATATCATTTTTTAATCTTTTTATCAATTCATTTGTTGTCATTTGTGTAGCAGGAATAAAAAACTCTTCTTCGATGTATTTTCTTAATATATCAGAAAGTTCAGTATAATACTCTTTAATTTTGTCTTGCTCAATTAATTTTTTAGAAATTAATTCTTTTATTCTGTCCATAGCTTTCTCATATGGAGTTCTTGTATCTGGTTGGGACATTATAGTAACTTCCTTCTTTTTATTTTTTGTTAAAATGCTAATTATTATATATGTAAAAATGAACACTAAAGCTATAATTATTGCTTTAATCCACCATAGAAATTCAACTATTGGAGTAATATCTTTGATTTCATCAGTTTCTTTTGGATTATAGAGAGGTTTTATTTCAAGGGGTAGAGGTGGAGTTTTTATTTCTCTTAAACTTCCTTCAACATTTATAGTTATAGAAGGAAATGTGGATATACCGACATTGAATGCAATTAGTTCAGCTATTATTTTGTTTTTTTTTATTTTAATTGAGGTACATATATAATCAGAGTTTTTTAATGTTTCTGTAGAAACATATGTTACATTATTAATATTGTTATCAAGTTCAATTATTAATGAAAATGGAGTTGAAAATTTTATTTCTTTTGGTTTTAAAATTTTGAACTGTTGTGAATTTAGATCGATATTGAAGAAAAATAATATTGAATATAGTACTATTTTAAACATCATACTGATGTTCTTATCCTTCTATTTTTAAAAAATTTTGTAACAGTTTTAAATATATCAGATTCTGTTGTAATTTCCATGAAATCTATATTTGAAGAACGAAAAAGTTTTTTAAGATTTTCTTGTTTTTGATTTTGGTAAGAATTGTATGAGTTTATTATATATCTATCTGAAAGATCTATTATTCCCCATTTTTGTTTTTCTTCATCAAAATAAGATATAAAAGCTGGATAATTTTTTAGTTCTATTTCAAGAGGATCATTAATTATTACTGGAATTAAATCATGTCTTTGCTGAGTTATTTTAATATCTTTTTCAAATCCTTCATCTTGGAAATCTGAAATTAAAATTATAACACATCTTCTTTTTACAATTTGGTTTATTTTTTTAAGAGCATTTGATATATTTGTATAAGGACTTTTAGGTTGATATGCTATGATTTCTCTAATTATTCTAAGTACGTGATTTTTGCCTTTTTTAGGAGGGATATAAAGTTCTGTTTTATCAGAAAATAGGTATAATCCTAATTTATCATTGTTTTTTAATGCTGCAAACATAAATAAAGCTGCTAGTTCCGCAGCAAGTTCATTTTTGAGTTTTCTTTTTGTTCCAAAAAATAGTGATGATGAGATATCTGTTGCGATTATAATAGTGAGTTCTCTTTCTTCATTAAATTTTTTAACATAAACTTTATTTGTTCTAGCTGTTATATTCCAATCTATTGTTCTTATATCATCGCCTACAGTGTATTCTCTTACTTCAGCAAACTCTATTCCTTTTCCTTTGAAAACACTAAGGTATTGCCCACTAAAACTTTCACTTACTAATTTACCTGTTTTTATTTCTATTTCTCTTACTTTTTTTAATATCTGAGCTGTATTTAATTTCATTTTTAAGGCACATCTATTGTTTCAAATATCATTTTTATTATAGTTTCTGTTGTTATTTCTTCAGCTTCAGCTTCGTAACTTAAAAGTATTCTATGTCTAAGGACATCAAAACTTATGTTTTTTATATCTTGGGGTGTTATATATGCTCTTCCTTCTATAAATGCATATGCTTTTGCGGCTTGAATAAGAAAAATAGTTGCTCTGGGACTTGCACCATATCTTATCCAAGGTTTTATCTTATCTAATTTGTATTTATCTGGGAATCTAGTGGCATTTACTATATCAACTACATAACTTTTTATTTTATCATCTACATATATGTTTTCTACAAGTTTACGAGCTGAAATAATTTTCTCTACATCAACAACTGGTTGTATTTCGATTTTTTTACCTGTTGTAATTGTGTCTATTATTTTTATTTCTTCTTCCTTTGATGGGTATGTAATATTTATTTTTAACATAAATCTGTCAACTTGTGCTTCTGGTAAAGGATAAGTTCCCTCTTGTTCTATTGGGTTTTGGGTTGCCATTACTAGAAATGGGTCAGGTAACTTGTAGGTGCTATCGCCTATGGTTACTTGTCTTTCTTGCATTGCTTCAAGCAAGGCACTTTGAACTTTAGCTGGGGCTCTATTTATTTCATCCGCTAAGATTATATTTGCAAAAATTGGTCCTTTTTTTATCATAAAGTTTCCACTTCCTTGATGATATATTAACGTGCCTGTTATGTCAGCAGGTAGTAAATCTGGTGTAAATTGAATTCTTTGGAAATGTGCCTTTATAGTTTGAGCTAGGGTTTTTATAGTTGTAGTTTTAGCAAGTCCAGGAAGTCCTTCAACAAGTATATGTCCATTTGAAAGTAGAGCAACAAGCAGAGAGTTTATCATTTCCTGTTGACCTGATATTATTTTTGAAACTTCTTTTTTTATATCTTGTAAGAATATTGCTTCTTCCTTTATTTTTTCACTTAGCTTTGAAAGTTCAATCATTTCCATTTTTTTTTCCTCCATAGTAACATTATTATTAAAAATATTTTATAAAATAATTTTGGAGGGTTTTTATGGAAGAAAAGCTTAAGAATTTTGATATCAATATTAATGATATATCTGTGAAAAAAAACTTAGAAAATTCAGAAAAAACTTTTTTTCTTGCTGGGTTTAATGAGAGATTTTTGGCATATGTTATTGATGTTTTTCCTTTTGTTTTTCTTAATTTTTATACTCTTAGTTTAGCAGTAAAAAATAATTATATAATTTATTCTGATACTATTGAAACTAAATGGAAAATTTTTTGGATTTTATTGTTTATATTATATGAAGTAATATTTACCTCAGGAGGAAGAGTTACACTTGGAAAAAAAATTTTGGGTATAAAGGTTATTCATAAAAATGGTGGAAATTTAAATTTATTTCAGGCTTTTATAAGAGTTATAGGTTATTTTATAAGTTCATTTACTATAAACATTGGGTATCTTATTGCTCTTTTTACTCCAAATAAAAGAGCACTTCATGATTTTCTTGCTTCAAGTGTAGTTATTCGTACAAAAGAAAAATCTCCCTTTGTTGAAGGAGTAATACTTATAATTTCTTGGGCGTGTCTTGCTTTCCTTGTTGGAAGTTGGTTAAATAGAACAATTCTTGCAGTAACGCCGTATGAACAAAAACAGATAAATGAAGCAAAAAGAACTCTTTTAAAACTTGCGAAATTACAAGAAATACATTACAGAAAATATGGCTTTTATACTAATGATATAAAAAGACTTGCTGAGTTAACAGGTAATGTAAAAGCAGTAAGATATGAACTTTCAAAGACGTTATCTGAAGGCTCTTTAGAGATAGCAAGTGATGGCAAAAATTTTATTATTTCTGCTAAAGCTAAAAATTGGCGTAAAACTAGGGTTGAGGTTTCTAGTGGTATGAATTTAAAGGAAAATGAATGATAGGTATTTAATTTCCATATTGTTTTTTTTGACATTCTATACAGTATCTGCTATAAGGTATAGCTTTTATTCTTTTTGGTTCAATATCTTTTTTGCATAGTTCACATTTACCATATGTTCCATTTTCTATCTTTTTTAGAGCTATTTCTATCTCATTTAGAATATTTTTTTCATTTGCAGATATATCAAATTTAATCTCTTTTTCTACTGTTTGCACTACATCATCTATTTCATCTCCGATATCTTTTTCATTTATGTTTTCGTATTCTGATTGCATTCTTATTTCTTCTAAAATTTCATTTCTTTTCTCTATTAGTATTTCTTTTATTTTTTTTATATCTAAATCATTATTTTTTTTTATATTTTTAGTGACTTTGTTAGTTTCGCTGTTTTTATTGTTGCTTCTTTTTTTATTTTTATTCATACTATCTCCTTTTTATTAAATTAATATCTTGAAGTAGAAAAAAATATTGGTTTATCAGAAGTTATTATTTTAACATTTTTTTCTATTTTATCCTTCATATATTTAGGTATGGAGAAGAAAGATTCAAATTGATAAGGATTTATGTATTTAAATTCCTTTTTAAAATTTTTAAGATGCATCTTTACTTTTCTTAGTGACGGTTTTATTTGAGAATCTGATGCAATAATATATGACCACGGCATATCATAACTTGGTATATATGAGGTATATGATATAACGTTTTTGAAAACTGATTTCAAGGTATGATATAAAGCACAATGCAGCTCAAGTTGAAGAATATGAGCAGGGCCTGCTTGTAGTGCAAAAATACCATTTTTTGTAAGTTTTTGTTTTAAATTTTTATAAAATTCTAGAGTATATAACTGATATGCTGGTCCTTCTTCAATTGGTGATGGTAGATCCGAATATATGATATCAAATTTAAGTTTAGTATTTTCTATAAATTTTTTGGCATCCTGTGCAAGTAAGATCATTTTTTCGTTTTCAAAACTTCCTTGATGCCAACTAGAAAGATATTTTCTTGCAAATTTTAATATATTATGATCTATATCGGCCATTACTAGTTTTTGTGTAGGTTTATAATTTAAAATTTCTCTAGCAGTAGCTCCTTCTCCACCACCTAAAATTGCAAAAGTTTTAGGAATAGTTCTAGAAACAAGTATTGCAGGAATTACCAATGATTCATGATATATAAATTCATCAAGTTCACTTGATTGGGTTTCTCTATCTATTATTAAAAATTTTCCAAAAGAATATGTTTCTACTAAAGTTGCTGTTTGAAATTCTGTTTTATATGAGTTTATAAATTTTTTTATTTGATGAGAATGAAATTCACCTTTTGTAAAAAACTCAACGAACCATTCACCTTTTGGAAAGTGTTCTTTATCAGATTTAATCCATTTTGGTTTAATCATTTAAAAGCACTCCTCTTTCTATTTTCATTACGCTAAAGTATTTTGCTTTAAGTTTTTTCTTGATTATTTTGAATGATTTCCATGGATCTGAATGATCTCCGCAGGTAAAAAAATCAACTGAAGCAAATTTATGTTCTGGCCAGGTATGAATTGCCAGGTGTGATTCTGCTATTACTATTATGCCTGAAACTCCGTAAGGATTGAATTTATGAAATATAGAATCTATGATTGTAGTATTTGCTTCTTTTGCACATAGCATCATAACTTCTTGAATATAGTTTACATCAGAAAGTAACTTTGAATTACAATCATATAATTCTACAACTAAATGTTTACCAAGTGCTTTCATAATAAAAATTTTATCATAAAATCATTTATTTTATTTCAATATTTGCTGATTTTTTTAAATCTTCAATAACATTTTTTCTATTTGAATTGATTATATTGTTTATTATTGAATTCTTTATAATGTTTTTAACATCTTCAAAAGGAATAATTTTTTCTTCTCTTATATCTTCTACCATTATTATAGAATATCCATTACCTGTTTTAAGAGGTTTTGTATATTTACCTTTCGGTGTTGAAAAAACTTCCTTTTCTATTTCAGGAACAAGCATTCCCTTAGTTATATATCCAAGATCTCCACTGCTTTTTTTTAAATTTTCATCTGAGTTTTTAAGACTTGCAAGTTTTAGGAAATCTGCTCCTGCTTCAAGTGCAAATATTAAGTCTTGAGCTTCTTTTTCAGTTAATACAAAAATTTGTCTTAATTTTAATGCAGCAGGTATTTTAAATTGCTCTGGGTTAGATGAATAATATTTTTGAGCATCTTCATCTGTAATATTGATGTTTAAGATTGTAAGAATTGTTTTGTCTGCAATAAGCTTGTTTTTTATTAGTTGTTCATATTCTTTTTCTGTAAGATTTATTCTTTTTAATTCTTTTTTAAATTCTTCTTCAGATGAAAATCTTTTTTTTATATTATCGATAAATTGTTTAAGTTCAGAGCTTGGTATGTTTATATTTCTTTTTTTAGCTTCTTGAAGTAATAGTTTTTCTTCAATTAGTTCCTGAAGAGTTTGATTGAAATTGGAAATTAAAAGTTTTGAGCTTATATCTTTTAATGTTATTTTTTCTCCATTTACTTCAGCAACAATTTGATTTTGTGAGTAAAGATTGGTAATTATAATTGTGTATGTTATTAGAAGTGTTATTATATCTTTTTTCATTTATCCTCCTTTTTTAAATATATAGTTTGAGTAGGATAAGCAAATTCAATACCTTCTTTTTTAAACTCTTTTGCAATTGAGATGAGTATTTCTTCGTTTGTCTTGATATATTCAAGATAATCAGGTGAATTAATATAATATATTAGTTCAAATTCCATTGAAGAATTAGAAAATTGTATTAAATTTGCTCTTTCGAATCTAGTGTTTGATTGTAATTTTACAGCTTTTTCTATTATTGAATTTATATGTTTTATTTTATCTAATGGAGTATTGTAAGTTATTCCTATTTTTATTGATATTCTCCTTTCTTTCATCTTTGAAAAATTATGAATTATTTCTTCTGATATTTTTGAATTTGCAATAATAACCATTTCTCCTTGAAGAGTTCTTATTTTGGTAGATTTTAGGCCTATATCTTCTATTGTTCCGGTAATAGATAGGGATGGAATTGTTACAAAATCTCCAATTTTAAAAGGTTTGTCAAAAATAATAACAAAAAAATTAAATATATCTTTAAGTATAGTTTGGGATGCTAAAGCTATAGCAACACCACCTATTCCCAGGCCAGCAAGAATGGAGTTGATATTTATACCAAGATTATGTAGAAAGAACAATACAGCAAAAATCCATATTACTGTTTTTATTATATTTTTTAAAACATTTATTGATTTCTCTGATTCTTTAGATGATTCGGTAACTTTTTCGAATAATAATGATATTAATTTATCTATTAAAAATATTGTCCTATAGATTATGACAGAAAGAAATAATATTTTAAAAATTAACAATATTTTGTAATTTACTGTTTTTATAAATTTAAGGGAAAAGTAAAAAGAAATGATAAAATATTCAATGTTTTTTATTTCTTTAAGAGTATTTACTATTATATCGTCTATTTTCGTTTCTGTTTTAGTTGATATTTCTTGAAGTTTAGATGTTAATTTAGAAATTATGAACTTTAATATTTTGTATATAAACAATAATACTACGATAAATAATACGTAGTTTATAAGCGAATCTGTAGATAATATTTGATTTATAAAATTTAGATTCATGACTGTTATAAATTATTATAACATATTAGTTTATGTTATTATTTTTGATTATTATTTTGGTTTTTGATTTTATTTATAAGTAATTTTTAGTTTTTTTCTATTTATTTGTGCTAATTCAAAGTCTTGTGTTGCTATAAGTGCTTTTTTAGGACAAGATTCTGCACATTGAGCACAATATATACATCTATCAAGATTCATAATACATTCAAATTTTTTTGATATTATTTGTTTTCCATCTTCAAGTGTTTTTATCTCCTCTCCTATTTGTATTATTTCTATTGCTTTTGCAGGACATACTCTCATACACATTTTACAGCCTATACATTTTGTAGCATCAAAAACTATTCTTCCTCTAAATCCTGGATATAAGCTTGCTTTTTCATATGGATATTTTACTGTTGCTGGTTTTTTTCTTAGTTGTCTTAAAGCTTCTGGTAAAAGTCTTAATGGTTTTTTAGCCATAAAAGCTCCTTATAATTATTTAAGTTTTATATATAAATCAATTATAATTTGAATTATTGATAAAGTTACTAAATATTTCCATGAAAATTTTATCATTTGATCAATTCTAACTCTTGCCATTAAAACTTTAAGAAATGTTAGTATTATACATACAACAGATGTTTTTAGCAAAAATGTTATAAACGCATAAAACCCAGTTAAATTTCCAACTCCTCCTAAAAAAACTGTACTTATTAACGCAGCAAGGGCAATCATTTCTATATCCATAGCAAGATAGAAAAAAGCAAGAAGTCTACCTGAGTATTCTGTAAATTGTCCTCCCACAACCTCATTTTTTGCATGAGGTGCATCAAATGGTACTCTTTCAAGTTTGCCTTGAGATGATAATAGCGCTGCGATTAAAGCTGGTATATGTAGAGGAATTAACCAGATATTTTGTGAAAAATATTTAGATATTTCGTATAATGACCAACTTCCTGTTACGATTGCTGGTCCTGCAATACTTAAAAAAAGAGGAACCTCATATCCAAATAATTGTGTCATTACTCTCATTGAGCCTAAAGTAGCATATGGGCTTGTAGATGACCAACCTGCGAGAAAAAAAGTAACAGTTGGTATTGTGAGAAGATATATTACTACAACTATGTCTCCTTCAAACTTTATTAGTGGTGAGCCTGTAATTGGTAGCATGGTTATTGAAGTTAATATACCTGCTAAAGCAATATATGGGAGAGATTTAAAAAGAATTATATCTGCATTATCTGGTATTATAACTTCTTTTGCAATGAGTTTTATAAAATCTGCAATTGGTTGATAAATAGGTGGACCAACTCTATTTTGTAGTTTTGCAGATAATTTTCTGTCAACCCATTGAATAAAAGTGGCATATACTGAAAGGAAAAAAAAACCAGGAAATATTCCAATGTATATTAGTAGTTTAATCGTGCCATCCATAATATTCTCCTTTTTTATGAAAATTTTATTCCCTTTTTTGCATAAAATTCTATAGAATATTTTCTTAAACTTTCCCAGTCATATATTTCAGTCTTGTTTGTCTTTAGATTATAAACTAGTGCTCTATCAGTGCAACTCATACAGGGATCTATTGCAGCTATAGTTATTACTGCATCTGCAAGGTATCCATTTTTTAAGCAGTAAGGAAGAGATTGAAAATTTGCAAGAGTTGGTGCTCTTACTTTTACTCTTTCTGGGTATTCAGTACCATTCGATTTAACATAATGTATATCTTCTCCTCTTGGAGCTTCGTATCTAAATACTGCTTCACCTGGAGGAATTTTCCAAGGAAGTTTTACTGAAATTGGACCTTCTGGCAAATTTTTTAAAATCTGTTCTATCATTTTATATGATTCAAGCGTTTCAAAAACTCTAACTACAGCTCTTCCAAAAACATCACAGCTGTTGTATGTTATAACTTTCCAATCTAGTTCATCGTATATAAAATATGGATCATCTCTTCTTACATCTATATCTAGCCCACTTGCTCTTGCCGTTGGGCCGACTGCATTCAATTCTTTTGCAATTTCATATGGTAGTTTTCCAACGTTTTGTGTTCTTGCTAAAAATGTTGGTTCTTCTGTAACTATTTTAACATAATAAGAAGTTCTTTCTTTCAAATACTGTATTTTTTTAAGTATTTCATCGGCCTGCTCTTTTGTTATATCTCTTCTAACTCCTCCAAGTGTATTTATACCATAATGTACTCTATTTCCGCTTATCATTTCTAGACAATCAAGTACTTGTTCTCTATCTCTCCAACTATACATAAATAGTGTGTCATAACCTAATTCAAATGCAGCTACTCCAAGCCATAATAGATGTGAATGCACTCTTTCAAGTTCAGCAACAAGAGTTCTTATTGCTTTAGCTCTTTTTGGAACTTGAGCTTTTGCAATCTCTTCCACTGCATTTATATAACAACTAACATGAGAATGAGAGCAAATTCCACAAATTCTTTCTATAAGGTAGATATCTTGTATATAGTTTCTATTTTCTGCTGCTTTTTCTACTCCTCTATGGTTATATCCTAAATTTATTGTAGCATCAACAATCATTTCACCATCAAGTACTAGCATAAAATTTTCAGGTTCT
>JAOAEH010000072.1 GCA_026416895.1 Elusimicrobiales bacterium | reverse complement strand
AAGCTTGCTGATAAGTTAAAACAAAGATTATGTGCAGTGGTATTAACTGATAAGAATAGAAATTATGAAAAAATTGTAGCTGAATATGGTTGTGATTTGATGTATTTAGTAGAAAATGAAGAATTTTTACCTTATGATAGTGATATTTATGCAACTGCAATTATTGCATTAGTAAATAAATATAAACCATCTATTTTTCTTTTCGGAGCAACTTATAAAGGGCGAGAGCTTGCTCCAAAAGTTGCAACACAGCTTTATGTTGGACTTACTGCAGATTGTACTGGACTTGATATAAACTCAAGTGGACTTTTGGTTCAATCTAGACCGGCATTTGGTGGTAATATTATGGCAGACATACTTTCACCAAATTCGAGACCACAAATGGCGACTGTTAGACCTAATGTGATGAGAGTTTCAAAAACTTTACCAAATTTAGTTGAAATTGTAAGAGAGGAAATAAAAATAGATAAAAGTATAAGAAAAATAAGAATTATTTCGAGACATAAGGAAGAGGTTAAAAGTGGAGTAAAGCTTGAAAATGCAGAAATTATAGTTTCAGGAGGAAGAGGACTTAAAACAAAAGATAGATTTAAAATACTTCATGAATTAGCTTCTTTGTTAGGAGCAACAGTTGGAGCTTCCAGGGCTGCAGTTGACAGTGGCTTTATAGATAAGAAACACCAAGTAGGGCAAAGTGGTACAACTGTATCTCCTCGCCTATATCTTGCATTTGGGATATCTGGTGCAGTTCAACATCTTGTTGGAATGAGAAATTCTGATGTAATTATTGCTGTAAATAAAGACCCAAATGCGATGATATTTAGTGTTGCAAAATACGCTATAGTTGGTGATGCTTATGATATTGCAAAAAAACTTGTAGAAAAGTTAAAAGAAAATAAGAATTAATGAATACAATTTTTAAAAGGTTTTTTAATTCTATCTTAGTTTTAAGTTTTTTTCCAGTATTTTGTGTTTTAATACTAATTTTTTATTTTCAACAAAACTTTAAAAAAGAGATCATATCGAATTATCAAAAGCTTTGTGATACATTTGCGCTTGTATCTTATGAAAATATAAATAATCTTGCAAAGAGACTAGATTATTTAAATTATTTCAATAACTACAATCTAACTGATGATAATTTTTTAAATATAATTAGAGAAAAACACCCTGAGATAATTTTTGTTGCTGTTTTAGATAGGAATGGCTTAGAAATAAAAAGAAAATCTTTTAGTAAAATCAGTAGAGGTATATCTATAATTGATATTTCAAAAAAAAAATATATTGAGGAATTGAAAAAAGGTAATGGTGTTATTGGCGATTTTGATATTAAAGGTGGTTTTCCTCTTGCTACTGTAATATATCCTTTAAAAGATGGCTTTATTTATTTTGTTTTAAACTTAAAAGACTTTTTTTCAAATATATATCTTACTAAAATCGGTACTACAGGTTTTGTTTTTTATATGTCCGATGATGGTAAAGTACTTGGTGATTTAGATTTAAAATTTAAATATGAAAACATTGTTAAAATAACATCTTCACAATGGGGTAATATTACGCTTAAAATTGAAAATGATAAATATTTAATGGTTTATAGGAAAATTAGTGATTTTGATATTTATGTAATAATTGCTCAAAAGTATAGAGAAGTTTTTAGAAACATAAATATTCTCTTTTATTTTATGCTTTTTATTCTGTTTTTGGTTTTGACTATAAGTTATTTTGTGTCTTTTTTTACTGCAAAAAAAATGACAGAACCTATTGCTGCTATTGTTGAGCAAAGTCAAAAGATATCTAAAGGTGATTTTTCTGGAAGTGTTAATGTTAGTAGTTCTTTTAAGGAGATTGATAATTTAATCAAGGTTTTTAATGAGATGATTTTAAAATTAAAAGATTATGAGAATCTTCAGGTAGAAAGAATAAAAGATGAGCGTGAAAAATTGAATACAATAATGCAAAATATAAAAATAGGAATTGCTTTGATAGATCTTTCTGGGGAGCCTATATATGTAAATAGGGCTTGTCTAAATATTATTTCTGATAGTAAACCTCGTGATTTTTTTCATAACCTTATAAGTAAATCGTCTAGTAATAAAACTAGTATCTTTGAACGTAATGGTAAATACTATGAATTTAGTTATGATATTCTTAAACTCCAAAGAGAATTCCCTATTTTACTTTTTTTTATAGAGGATATTACATTAGAAGTTAATATATATAAAGCGAAAGAAGAAGTTTTCAGAACAATTGTGCATGATATTAGAAATCCTCTTCTAAATATGCAAGGGTATATTAAACTTTTGTCGTATGGGGCTGATGAAAAGATAAAAAAATATTTATCTGGGCTTGAAAATGAGAGTTTAATAATTTTTAGAATGCTTGAAAATATTCTTGATATGGCAAGGATTGAAAATAAAACTGTATCATTAAATCGTTCTAAAACTGATATAGTAAAGTTTTTAGAAGAAATTTTTGAAAGATTTTTGGCAAGAGCAGAATTTAGAAATATTAAGTTTAGTTTTATAAAGAAAATTGATTTTGCTTTTGTAGAGATAGATGAAGAACTTTTTCAAAGGGCAATAGACAATGTTATTTCTAATGCTTTTAAGTATACTCCTTCAGGTGGAAGTATTACTCTTGAAGTAGATAGGGTTAATAATAAAATAAATATATGTGTCAAAGATAGTGGTAGAGGTATTGAAAAAGAGAAAATGAAAACGCTTTTTGAAAAATTTAAAAGTTTTTCTAAAGATGGTTTTGGACTTGGGCTTTATATTACTAAAACTATAATTGATATGCATGGTGGAGATATTGAAATTTATTCAGAAGAAGGAAAAGGGACTACCGTGTTAATTTCTTTCAAAGAGGCTTAATTTATATATGTTTAGGAAGGATTATAAAAAACTTTATGTTTTTTCAATTTTTATTACTTTGTTTTTTATTATTTTCTATATATTAGATTTTATTTTTGAGACTGATCTGATTTTGGGTACTTTTGAAAAAAAATGGTTTGATTATAAGGTGAATTATAATTATGTTATAGATAATTTGATGGGGACAGTACCAAAAAAAGCTGATGAGAGAATTTTTATTGTTGGTATAGATGATTCTACAATTGAAAAATATGGTTGGCCTTTCCCTAGGAAATATTATGCTTTTGCAATTAAAAATTTGGAAAAGTGGGGGGTTAAAGTTATAGTATTTGATATATTGTTTATAGATCCTGATAGAAAAGATCCATTAAGTGATAAGATTTTTGCAGATACTGTTTCAAAGTATGATAATATAATTTTTGGAGTTTCCATTGGTGAGGATCTAAAAATAAGGGTACCATATAAAGAATTGAGACTTTCTTCTAAATATTTTGGAAGTATATATGCTGGAAATATTTTAGATTATGATGGTAATATAAGGAAAACTTATCCATTTTTACCTGAAGTGGTATATGGAGAATCATTTAAAAATTATTATTATGGAGATGTTTGTCCACATTGTGACGATGAAGTTAAATTTGTTAGAATTCCTGCCCTTGGGACGATGGCTTATATTAAATATATGAATTATAATTTGAAAGAGTTTTTTGGTGTTTGGAAAGATAAAAAATTTTATTTTAATTTTAGAAAATCTAGAAAACTCGATAATAATATTTCATTTACTACCATGTATAAAGCCATATCTCTCAAAGATGTAATTGAAGGGACTGTTGATGAGGAAGAAAAAAAAGCTTTAAAGGGTGCTGTAGTTTTCATTGGATCTATTGCTCAAGGGGCATATGATCATTATTCTACACCTTTAGATCATCATACTCCTGGAGTTGAAATTAACGCACTTTGTTTTGATAATCTAATAAATAATGATTATTTTAGAAATATTCCATCCTATATTAATATAATAATTACAATACTTGTAATTTGGTGGCCTGTTATTTTAATAAAGAGTTCTTCTATAAAAATTGCAGTTTATAATTTTATACTTATTATGATTTTGATGTTTCTTTCTCTTTGGCTTGTTAAATATAACATAAATCAATATTTTCTAGCCTTTTTGTTACCAAATATTGTAAGTTTTACATTTGTAGTTACATACAAATCTATATTTGAAGATAAACAAAAGAAATGGATAAAAAATACATTTTCTCAATATTTATCTCCTGAGGTAGTAGATATTCTTGTTAAGGATCCATCAAAACTTAAACTTGGTGGAGAAAGGAAGGATTTGAGTGTTTTTTTTATGGATATGGCTGGATTTACTTCTATTAGCGAAAAAATGACTCCAGAAGATGTTACTAATGTTTTAAATTTTTATTTATCATCTTTAAGTGATATTATTCTTGAAGAAAAGGGAGTTATAGATAAATACATTGGTGATTGTATAATGGCTTTTTGGAATGCTCCACTTGATATAGATAAACATAGATTTAGAGCTGTAAAAGCTGCAATAAGATGTATAAGAAAAATAAATGAATTGAATTTGGTAAGCAATATTAAAGATATAAAAGTTAGGATAGGAATAAATAGCGGTTATGCTGTTGTAGGAAATATGGGTTCAAATAAGAGATTTTCATATACTGTTTTAGGTGATACAGTTAATCTTGCCTCAAGACTAGAAGGAGCAAATAAGTTTTTTGGGACATCTATTATCGTGAGTTCTAATGTATTTGAGTTTACTAAAAATGAAGTTGTTTATAAATATATTGGTAATATTTTAGTTCCTGGCAAAACTGAAACAGTTGAGGTTTATGAGCCTTATAAGTTGATAGATGAAATGACAGATAAGGATAAGGAATTTATAAAAATATATGAAAATGGTATAAAATATTTTTATGAAAAAAATTATCAGAAATCTATTGAATATTTTAACAAAGCGTTAGGAATTTTAAATTATGATGCTCTTACTATTTTTTATTATAATTTTGCAAATTCTCTCTACATTGGGAAGGAAGAGTTTGATGGGATATTTAATATAAGGAGTAAGTAATGGATATATTTTGGAGACTGGTATTATCACATTTAGTAGCAGACTTTACTCTTCAGACTAATTGGATAAATAAAATAAAAATGGAAAAACTACTTGGTGTTTTTGTTCATGTTTTTATACATTTAATTGTAACATATACTTTATTGTTTCCTTATTTGTTAAATGTTTGGTTTGGCTTAGGAAAAATCCAGTTAAAGGGATATTTAGTAATATTTATGATATGTATTTTACACTTTTTAGTTGATCAGATTAAAATATATTTTATAAAAAATAATATTTATCGAGATAACACTATTAGTTTTTTAATTGATCAAATTTTTCATTTTTATTTTATATTTATATTTACACCTTTTGATAATGTTCCTACTAATTTTGCTGGAGAAAAAATAATAATGATTTTTTCTTTTCTTGTTTTAGTAAGTCATACTGCTACAATATTGATATATTACATCGAAAAAGATTTAAATAACACATCGTTTCCAAGTTTTGATCAAAAATATTTTATGATATTCGAACGTGTTGTTTTGTTTAGTTTTATGCTTATTGAAAGCAAAATAGGATGGATATTGGTTATTCTTTGGATACTACAACTTTACTATATGAAGTTTAGAAAAGTTGTAGACATAAGTAATATAAATTTTTATTTTAGCATTATAATTTCTTTTATCTTTGGTATGATAGCAAGATATTATTTATAAGGATATTTAAATGGGAGAACTTGTAATAAAAAAAGGAGATATAACTTTGGAAGTAGGAGATGCTATTGTGAATGCTGCAAATTCAAAGTTAGCTGGTGGTGGAGGGGTTGATGGGGCGATCCATAAAGCTGCAGGACCAAAGTTAAGTGAAAAATGTAGGGAAATAATATCTAAAATAGGATATTTAAAACCTGGTGAAGCAGTAATAACACCTGCTTACAATATAAAGAATGTTAAATATATAATTCATACTGTTGGCCCTATTTGGAGAGGTGGAAAAAGTGGTGAAGAGGATATTTTAAGAAAAGCTTATGCAAATTGTCTTTTAATTGCTAGTCAAAACTCTATTAAGACCATATCTTTTCCATCAATATCAACTGGTGCTTATGGATATCCTATAGAAAAGGCTGCATATGTAGCTATTGATGTATTAGAGAAGAGTATTGATTTTTTTGAGGAGATAAGAATTGTTCTTTTTTCTGATATGGATTATATAATTTATGAAAAAGTATATAGGAATAGATGAAAATACTTTGATAGATAATGTAAGGTTTGTTGTTGTTGATGTTGAAACTACTGGTCTTGATCCTTTAAAAGATAGGATATGTGAAATAGCGTTTATTGAAATAAAAGGTTTAAAGGAGACATTTAGATTTTCATCCTTGATAAACCCTTCTATTCCTATTCCACCTAATGTTACTTCTATTCATGGTATATCTGATGATGATGTTAAAAAAGCTCCTTACTTTTCAGATATTTCTAATAGAATAATTGAAGTTTTTTATAACTCTGTAATTGTTGGACATAATATAATGTTTGATT
>JAOAEH010000021.1 GCA_026416895.1 Elusimicrobiales bacterium | reverse complement strand
AGAAGAAGGAGTGAGAGGCCTTGATGGATTTGCACTTCCACAATTTAATGTTCCATTTGCTTGAGCAGAACTTCTAATTGTTGCAAAATCAAACATAGGAAGTTCAGGAACATCATAAGCAGACCACCATTCTTTGTTATCGGTATTTGGAGGATTAAGACTATTATCACGAGGTTTTACTAATTGTTTTGAAAACTTTCTTGGATAATAAACATTATCAGCACCAGCAGATAAATTTATCTCACCCCAAGAAAGAATTGGTCCCCAATGAATAGTAGTACTACCGCTTGGATTAATTCTAGAACCACTAAGCATAGCACCTGCGATAGTTTGATTTTTATATCTGACTCTTATAGCTCTTACCTCTTTTGTAGAATAATCCCTTCCCTCTCCTATTATGATAACTTCTTTATCAAATCCAGTTGAAATTTTAATTCTATAACTTCCACCAACTATATCTTCATATACAACATCAAAATTATAACCTGAAATAGTCTGTCCCATCATAACTTTTTGAAATGTATGAGTGGAACTTTTAATCTTCCAATAACCTCTCTCCACTGCAGCTTCAGCAAGGTATAAAGCTTTTGATTTCCTTTCCTCTCTTACGCTTTGTTTTGTATCATCACTAACCCATTTCAAAATAGCAGGAACCATTATAAGAAAAACTAAAAGAACAGATACTAATGCAGGAAGTATAAAACCATTTCTCATATTATTCTCCTTAATCATTCATTATTCTAATTTTTTCTGAAGCAACATGTATTGCTTTTTTTCTACCAGCAAATAGCTCTCTCTCAAAAGTAATTGATACAGAAACAATATACATATTACTCGAGTCTGGAAAAGTAAAAGCAAGATATCTCACATCTTCACTTAAAATCTTAGTCATATTTGACTGACGCAAAACTAATTTCTTACCACTTTGATAAAACTCATAAGTTTTAGAATCTATTGTAGTAAACCTTATATATGAACAAAAAGGTTGAGATAAATCATATCTTGAAACAACAATAGATGATGCTTTCGCTTCTCTTAAAAAACGATTTAATATAGACATAACATTTCTGGCATCTTGTTGAAGAGTTAATCTTGTTCTCGACATCATAATATTTTCATTCATTGATCTTACTATAGGTATGCCTATACTAATAACTATTGACACTATAACAACTACTCCCATCAACTCAATTAACGTAAAAGAATTCCTTTTTACCATGAAAAGTTAACACCTCCTGTAGTCCTTCCACCCCATACTGTAACATTAGTTCTAGATGCCCAATATATAACAAAATTAGAACCCAAAAGATGAGGGTAATAAGCATAGACTCTATAAGGTATAGAAGTTGAATGCCTTACTTCTACAATATATCTCCCCTCTTCATCAGAGGAAGTAAAATATATAGGAGCAGAAGTTAAAGTTTGACTGCTAATTTGTGGTATATTTGGAGGAATACCTGAGAAACTCATAGTTGTAACTGCAATAAGCACACCTGTTTTTATTGGGACAGATGAAAAATACACTGAACCTGAAATATATCCCATCGAATTCGAAACAGTAAAAGTAGTAGAAAAAATTACACTTCCAGGAATAGTTAAATTAACAGAAAAAGTAGAAGGAATAACTATTTCTTTAGAGTCAACTATTGGTTGTATTATATAAGTACCAGTACTAAGAACTTTTGATAAAAAGATTCCTTGATTATTTGTTATCTGTTGATCTCTTGCAACATCATACAAATCATATATTGCAACAGCAACACCAGGAATCGGTAAAGTGCTTCCTGAAATAAATACTTTACCTGTAATTCTACCACCACTATATAAAACGAAATCAACTCCACTTTTTATTTCACCACCTGATATTGTTACTGAGGAAGAAGATACAGAAACATAGGATGGGTTAAAATTTTCAGGATTTACTATAATATCTACTGGTGAAGTACTAACTCTAATAATATACCTTTTATTTGAAACATATGTATAGCTTCCATCACTTGCAGAGACTTTTATCGGAGGATTTATATTATTACCATAAACATCTGTAACCATACCACTTATATATCCCCAACTAACATAACTACTTAAAAAAACATTATTCAAAGTTACTGTTGAACCATTATTAATACTAACAGAATCAATAATCAAAGCGTAAGAAGAACTCGAGATTGAGCAGGTCCATGTTCCAGTAGCAATCTCATTTAATTCAAAATAAGCATACGGTCTTTGTACTGAAGGTGTATAAGCAAAAGTAGATATTGAAAGTCCATCAGAACAACTAACTATAGCACCAATGGCTGGAGTGGCAGAAATATAAGGGAGAGTTGTAAGTGAATTTCTAGGCAAAATAACAATACCTGAAGTATAATCCTGAAAATCATTTGCATTATTGTTAGAATCATAAGAAGGTCCATAAGAACTTGTAACTGAATAGGTAGTTGAATACCTAACATATTGCTCTCCGTTTTGAAGCCCTATATTTTGAGGTATTGGAGAACCTTCATAAAAAGGAGCCATCTTCTTACCACTTGCACCATCATTTCTATTCCATCCAACACTATCAAGAACTCTATTATTTGAAATCAAATACAATTCTATAGCACCTCCACCCTCATCAGCTCCATCACCAAATACCGGTATAATATTAGGATTTGAAGGATATGAAAAATAAGGAAAATCCATTTGAGAATTCGAATCAGACCAAATAGCATCAGCATGAATTTGTAGTCCACCAACTATAACTGGAGTTGTATTTGCAAAAAGATAAAATCCACCAGGTTGTATATAATTACGAATATAATTTATAGATATATTTTTCTTGGAAGAGTCATATATTCTTTGAAATCTAAGACCTATATTTCCATTTACAAGCCAAGAATATGTAGTAGGATTGTATATCTCAACATATTCTTGAGAAAAACCTGAAGGGCTTAATGTTGAGCCAACAATCTGACTTATAACAAGATGATCATTTAACCAGGCATAACCTATTAATTTACCATATCCCATTTTCCTTAAATCTATATTAAGATTTAAATTTTGTTCTGGAGAAAGAGATATTTGTGTATAATATGGAAAATATCCACGTGCTTCTACATACAATGTATAATTACCAGGAACAATAGATATTGAATAATTACCATTATTATCACTTACTCCTCTAGCTCCTAAATACTCAGCAATATTAATAAATGCTCCAGAAATAGGTAAAAAATTAGAAGAATCTCTTATCCTACCACTAACAGACGCATTAGCCATCACTGTGTCTCTGTTAGTATATACACTTGAAATTTGAACTTTTCCTTTTCTATTCATTGTCTGCCATACAACTGTAATAGTAATTTTCTTCATACCGCTATCAGGAGACTCTGGAGGCAATTCTATTATATTTCCACCAACTTCTACTACAGGAACAATATAAGTATAACGGTTATAGTAAACACCTGCCTCAAGTATAGTTTCAGGTGGAAAATTTAAGTTATCATAAGGAATTGGTGGTATAAACTCAACCAAATAAGATACAGAAGTAGAAGGAACTACTTTATAATAAAGCATTTGTTTAAGTATCTGTACTTTCTCCTGAGCTAAATTAGTTGCAATTGCTCGATCTTTAGAATATTGAATTGCAGTATTTATTGATTGATATCCTTTTACAATAGCTACGATAGCAACTGATATTATCACAACGCTTATCATTAATTCTGTAAGAGTAAATCCTTTCTTACTCATATTTAATAGTTTATACCCAAATAAATAATCAGTCAATAGAGAATTAGTACTTTTTTACTACATAAAACTAATTCTTTTAGCCATTCAAAAAGAAAATAAATCATTATATAAATAAAATAGGGGGGCACATATGATAACTAAAGAACTCATTTTAAAAAGAGAGAAAAAGATTTCTAAATATGAATTTGAAAATAAAGGATTTGAGAAATGGAAAAATATAACCCAAGCAACAAAAAAACTTTTAACATATCTACTTATAACAAAAAACTAATTTTTTTTAAGAGTTATTTTCCTTCGAAACTTTTTCAATAAGCTGTTTGGGATAACCAATATCAATTACTTTAAGAACTCCTATGTTTTTTTGAGCATGTGGAGCCATAAGACCACTCTTTGGAAAACCAAATGTAAGTGTCATTTTTGCAACTATAAATACTCCAGTATGATGTCCAGTATCTGGATTTAAACCAGATGGAATATCTAATGATATTATATCTTTCTTGGTTTTGTTTGCTATCTGTATAAGTTTTTTTACAACACCAGAAGGTTTACCAACAGAACCAATTCCAAGCAATGCATCAACAATTATATCAGCATTAAAAATCTTTTTTTCAACATCTTTAATATTTTCAGAATCAACTAAATTTATACTAACAGAAGCTTTTTTTAATTTTTCTAAATTATCTACTACTAATTTTCCATAACCTTTATCTGAGGGAGAAACTATAAAAACATCAACCAACAAATCTCTATTTTTAAGATATCTTGCACAAACAAGACCATCTCCTCCATTATTCCCTCTACCACACAATACACAAATCTTTGTTTCATTCAATTTTTTATTTAAATTATTCTCTATATAAGAAATTATTTCCTTAGCAGATTCTGAACCTGCATTCTCCATTAAAGTTTCATCAGATATTCCATAATCAAGCACAGCAATTTTATCAATATACTTCATTTTTTGAGAAGTAACTACTGGATATCCATTGTAAAATTTAATCTGAGGAATTTTCATTTCATTCTCCTTTTTCTGTTTTCTTGGAAAAATTCATTTAATTCTCTATATGAATAAGTGTTTAAAACATCTTCCTTTTGAACCCCTGCTCTCCTTGCATTTTTTAAGGCATATTCAATATATGAAAACTGTTCTAATGAATGAGCATCTGAACTAAGAATCACCTTAAGGCCTAGAGATTTAACCTTTCTTATGTTTTCAGATTTAAGATCTAATCTATCAGGTTGTCCATTTACCTCAAACACACTGTTAAAATCTTTTGCTTTTTGAAAAACTAGATCATAATCTAAATCAAGTTCTTCACGTTGAAATAAAAGTCTTTGAGAAAGATGTGCAAAAACATCACAAAAAGGATTAGAAAGTGCCTTTATAATTCTTTGAGTAAGCTCTTCTTTTTTCATTTTAGCAGAAGTATGTGCAGCAGCAATAACAAGTGCTATTTTACCTAACTCCTCTTCACCAAAAGCAAACGAACCATCTTTTAAAACCTCAAGTTCAATTGATCTATCAAAATCAACCTTCCTAAATTTTTCTCTTAGTTTCAAAAGCTCGTTACGTGAGTCAAGATATTTCCTAAAATCCAGTCCTTTAACAAAATGTAATGGTATTGAATGATCACCTATAAAAAACCATTCATATCTTGAGGAGAGATATTCTACTATCTCATAAATTGATGAAGCTCCATCAGTCATATTTGTATGGCAATGAATATCGCCTTTTATATCCTTTAATTCAATCAGTTTTGGAATTCTCCCTTTCATTGCAAGTTCTATTTCACCTTGATTTTCTCTTAATTCTGGGGGAATATATTGAAGATTAAGAGCTTTATATATTTCCTCTTCACTCCTGCCAGCAATAGCTTTATCCACCTTTCCTTTCTTAAATAAACCATATTCATTCAATACAAAACCATTTTTTAAAGCTAATTCTCTTAAAGCTATATTGTGTTCTTTTGAACCAGTAAAATAACACAAAGCAGCTCCAAAAGATTCAGGTTTGACAATTCTAATATCACATTGGATTGAATTTTTTAAAATAATTGATACTTTAGTAGATCCTTTTGCAATGACCTTTTCAATTAAAGGATATTTAACAATATCTTCAGATAAATTCTCATTACCCTCAACCAGTATATCTATATCACCTATAGTTTCTTTTCCTCTTCTCAAACTTCCAGCATACTCTACCCTACTATACCCAAGGCTTCTTATATAATCTACCAATCCTTTAGCACTTTCCATAGCTTCACTTATTAAAAAGCGTTTTTGTTGAGTTATACCTCTCTCTATGGAGTCTATTATATTTTTTGCTATTTTCTCTCCAAAACCTTCTATTAAAGATAAATCACCATTTTTTGCTGCTTTATAAAGTTTTTCTTTACTATCGATACTAAGTTTTTCATACAATATCTTTATCCTTTTTGCTCCGAGTCCCGGTATTGTAAAAAGATCTAATAATGAAATTGGATATTTCCTTAAAAGTTTTTCATATTCCGGAAAAGTTCCATCTCTTATAATATCTTTTATATGTTTAAGCATATTATTACCTATACCATTAATTTTAAGTATCTCATCATCACTCAATAAAGATATATCTCTTTCTAACATTTTTATAACTTCTGAAGCTTTCTTGTAAGCTCTAACTTTAAAAGGATTAATTCCTTCAATTTCTCCAAGAAGAGACATTTTATAAAGCACATCTGATACTTTCAAATTAATTGATGAAGGCATAAGTTATAAAAACAAGGAAAAATACTAAAGAAAAGAAGGAAAAAGAAAAAAATATATGAGGAAAAAATACTGCAATAAAAGAATTAAAAAAGTTAAGTCCTGTAATTTTCTTTATCATAAAAACTCTATATAACCATACTGACAGAAGAGTAAAAACAAAAAAAACAATAGCAGAAAGCATTGAAGTTAAATCTATAACTTTTAAATATGCAAATGGTAAAAGAAAAAGAGTAATATAAAATGATTCACCATAAAAATTAAAAATCATCTTACCCCTAACTGTTACTTCCTTTTTCTGCATGTCTATATACATATAAGTTATTGAAGAGAAAACGAAACTAACTAAAATAACTAAAAAAAACACCAAAATAAAAAATAACCAACTAAAATTCAAATTTAACAACAAGCTAAAAAATAGATAAATATTTAAAACACCAACAAAATATCCTAAAATGCTAAAAAAGTTATACAAATTAGTTTCTCTAAAACCACTCATATTAATTACTAAATAGCAAACCTATATTCAAGAAAAGGGAAATAAAATTCATTTCTAAAAAAATTAATAAAATTAAATTTTGAATCTAATTCAGAAAGTATATCACTCAAAATATAACCTTTTGCTCTAACAACAGGAGGATTCCTACCCAGTCCACTCATAACACCAGCTTCATCTATTGAATCATATAAATCTCCTATTTTATCAACAAGCCCAATAGATAAAGCTTGATTTCCATTAAATATTCTTCCATCTGCTATTTCTCTAACTTTTTCAATTGGAATGTTTCTTCCCTTTGCTACTGCTTCTAAAAAAATATTATAAGTATCATTTACCATATCCTCAAGAAGTTTTCTTTCTTCTTTTGTCATCTCTCTAGCAAAACTTCCTATATCTTTAAATTTCCCAGATTTAATAATATTTGATCTAATACCAATCTTTCTAAGAAGAACTTCACCCTCCATAGTTGTAAAGATCACTCCAATTGAGCCAGTAATAGCGCCACTGTTTGAGATTATCTTATCACAAGCTGCAGCAATATAATAAGCTCCGCTTGCAGCTATATCTCCAAAATGAGCAATAAATGGTTTTTTATATTGTTTTTTGATTTTCATTATCATAGAATATATTTCTTGCACTGCTCCAACACTACCTCCAGGAGAATTTATGTCAAGAACAATAGCCTTAATGTTGTTATCTTCTCCATATTTTTTTATCATATTCACTATATAATCACTCCCACGTAAAGAAACTGAACTTTCCCTTTTATAGATAACCCCATATATGGGAATAACTGCAACTTTACCAATTGATTTTTTAATTATATCTTTAGAAATTTCATAATCTTTAAAAACAATTTTCCTTTGTGAAAGAACTTTTATGGATATAATTACAGTAATAAAATATAGAAAACTTAAAATAAAAATAAGAAAATTTAATAAATTAAAATTTTTTTTCTTGGGTTGTGGAGATAAATTTTCTTCCTTTTTTACATTTTGTTCCATCATTTCCTCCAATTAAATATTATATTATAAAACAATAAAACCATCAAATTTAATAAAATCTTAATTATATGCACACAAGCTTTCTTACCGATATAGCAATATCAATAATAATAAGTTCATTACTTGCTCTTATTATGAAATTCTTAAAACAACCATTAATAATAGGCTATATATCAACTGGACTAATACTTGGTCCTGGTATTGGCCTTGGAATAATAACTAATATTAACAATATTGAACTAATATCAGAAATAGGTCTTATATTTTTACTTTTCATTATAGGAACTGAACTAAAATTAAAAGATATGATTGAAAAAGGTAAAGATATAATAATCTTATCACTATCTCAAACTTTTGTTGGCTTTTTAATAATATTTGCATTAATAAAAAATTTAAACTTATTTGAACTATCAATAACAGAAAAACTATATCTCTCTTTTGCTTTAAATATAACATCAACTCTCATAGTAATAAAAACCCTCAAAGATAAATTCGAAATCCAAACCTTCGCTGGCAAAATTACAATAGGGATTTTGATTTTTCAAGATTTAGTGGCAACTCTTTTTTTAGCTTTTCAAAAGGATTTTTCAAACCCAAAATTTTATGAGATTTTCAAATCAATAAGTTTAACTTTTTTACTTTTATTATTTGCATTTATATCATCACGTTATTTATTTCTAAAAATAATCTCAAAAAATTCTAATTCAATAGAACTTGTAATACTACTTTCAATAGCATACTGTTTCGCTATTTCCTCCTTAGCATCTTTAATAGGTGTTTCTAAAGAAATGGGAGCATTGATTGCAGGATTTTCGCTTGGAAATTCTCCATACAGCCAAGAAATTGTTATAAGAATAACATCCATAAGAGATTTTTTTGTTACCCTTTTTTTTGTATCACTTGGCTTAAAGCTTCCTCATATCAATAACCAACTTTTACTAATATCTTTTTACATAATCCTTATAATAATAGTTTCAAGATTTTTATCTATTCTAATTTTCTACAAAATACTCAAAATTGGGATCAGACCACTTTTTATAACATCAATTAATCTATTTCCAATAAGTGAATTTTCTCTAGTAATATCTTCACTTGGATTATCATATAAACATATCAGTGATTTCACTTCTGCAATAATTTTAATAACAATGATAATAACTTCCTTAATATCAAGTTATCTTATAAACTATTCACATCAAATATATGCGTTTATTGCACGAATAATAGGTATTGAAAAAATAGATGAAAATTTTATAAAAGAAAAGGAAATTCAAGAATCATCACTTACAGATGTATTAATACTTGGATTTAATACTCTAACAGCAGAAATTGTTAAATCAATAAAGTCTAAAAATCCATTAATTAGGATAACTGTTGCAGATTTTAATGCCGCAAATATAAAAATACTTGAAAAACTTGGAGCAAACTGGATCTATGTTGATTTATCAAATATACAATCCATAAAACGCCTTGAGAAATTAAATCCTCCATTTATTGTATCACCGATGACAAACATGATATTAAAAGGAATAGATGTAGTAAATTTATATCTAAATGTAAAATCAATCTTTCCAAAATCAAAAATAATATTTTTATCTGAAACAGAGGAAGAACAAGATAGATTATCTGAAGCAGGAGCAAAAGTTATAAATAAATCAAAAATACTTACTCAACGATTTATTAGAGAAATTTTCAGTTATTATAAAAAAACAAACAAGAATAACCAGGAAAATTTACAAAACTGAAACTATCTATTCTACAAAACTCCATAAAACTTTGAGATACTCTCCTTCAGGATAATTCACCATATATGGATGGTCAGGGCCAGCTCCAGATTTTTTAAATATCTTAACAATTCTTTTAGCAGAGGAAGCAGCAGATTTAATTATTGAAATGAATTGATTAAAACTAAGCATTCCACTACAAGAACAACTAACTAAAATTCCACCTGATTTAACTACTTCTAGTGCAAGACGATTTATATCTTGATATTTCTTTAATCCTTCTTCCATATTCTCTTTTGAAGAAATAAATTTATAAGGATCACATATTACAATATCAAATTTCTTTTTATTCATTATCATCTGTCTTAAATAATTAAAAGCATCAGCTCTAATAACGTTTATTTTAACTGAATTTATATTTGAATTTCTTTTTGCCATCCTACATGCTTCTTCATCAAGTTCAACACAACTAACTTCTTTTGCACCATGTTTAGCAAGATAAATTCCAAAACCACCAGTATATGAAAAAAGATCAAGAACATTTTTATTGTTAGCAAACTGCGCTAAATATTTTCTATTTTCTCTTTGATCACAAAAAAAACCAGTTTTATAGCCCTCTCCTATAATAACTTCAAATAAAATACCATTTTCTTTTACTTTCACCTTTTTTGAAGTAACTCCACTAAGTTTAAATTTCTCCATAGTCTGTACATAAGAATTAGCAACAAAATACACATCTTCTACACCAATAACTTCCTTTACAATTTTTGAAAGAAATTCCTTTCTTATAAA
>JAOAEH010000083.1 GCA_026416895.1 Elusimicrobiales bacterium | reverse complement strand
ACTTTTTATCCTGAAGTTGCAGTTGAAGCTATAAAAAATGGGGTAGATATTATAAATGATATAACAGGATTAAGAAATGAAAAAATGATAGAAGTAATTCTTAAATTCAAAAAACCTGTCATTATAATGCATATGAAAGGAGAGCCTCAAAATATGCAAATAGACCCTCACTATAGTGATGTAGTTGAAGAAATAAAAGAGTTTTTTAAAGAAAAAATAGAATTTCTTTTAAAACATAAATATGATGACATAATAATAGATCCCGGCATAGGATTTGGTAAAAAAATTGAACATAACATTCAAATATTAAAAAACTTATCATCATTTAAAAAGTTTGGCTTTCCAATTATGATCGGAACATCAAGAAAATCATTCATAGGAATGATAACTGGTGAAAAAATTCCAGCTAAAAGAGTAAGTGGAACTATAGCAAGCTGTCTTTATGTATATGAATATGCTGATATATTTAGAGTTCATGATACATATGAAATACTTCAAGCATTCGCAGTTTGGAAAGCACTAAAAGCATAAAATGCCATCAATATATCTATCACTAGGGTCCAACTTAGGAGATAGAATACAAAATATTCAAAAAACAATCAATATACTTAGTAGTTTTGTAAAGATAAAAAAAATATCATCATTTTATATAACCCAACCAATGTATTATATTAATCAACCATATTTTATAAATTGTGTTATCGAAATAACTACATCAATCCCACCAAAAAATCTGCTTTATAAATTACTTAAAATAGAAAAAAAACTAGGTAGAAAACGAATCTTTAAAAATGGGCCAAGAATAATAGATATAGATATAGTTTATTATGGTAATGAAATAATAAAAACAAATTATTTAAAAATTCCACATCCAAAAAGGCTTGAACGTAATTTTGTTATGATACCATTATATGAAATAAATCCTAAATTAAAAGATCCTGAAACTTCAAATTCAATTCAAGATGAAATAAAAAATTTAAAAAGTAATTATATTATAAAACTCCCCACAGATTACAATGAAATCATTGAATTTTTAAGCTCATTAAAACCAAGAGCAAAAAAAGATTTTAATACTTTATATATAAAAAAATCATTAAAATTGTTAGGAAATCCACAAAATAAACTTAAAAACATAATACACATAACTGGTTCAGTTGGAAAAACATCTACAGCATTATATATTGAAAAAATACTTAGAAAATATGGTTTTTACACTGCATGTTATATAAGTCCTCATATAGAAGATATAAGGGAAAGAATCACAATAAATGGTAAAATGATTTCCAAAAAAGAGTTTACCAATATTTTTAAAGATATTATTTCAAAATCAGCATATATACATTCTGTTTTTGAATATTTGACAATTATTGCTATAAAATATTTCTCACAAAAAAAACCTAATTTTTCAGTAATTGAAGTTGGAATGGGAGGATTAAATGATGCTACAAATATATTCAAAAAGACAAAAGCAGTTTTTACCAAAATAACATTAGAACATAAAAAATTTTTAGGTAAGACCATAAAGGAAATAACAAAAAACAAAGCAGGTATAATTAAAGAAAAATCAGATGTATTTGTTTCATCCTTAAATAATAAAATAGTTATAGACACACTAAGAAAAATATGTAAATTAAAAAATGCAAAATTATATATTTCACCAAATTTTCAAAAAATAGACACCATAAAATATAATTTCAATTTTTCAAAATGGGTAGTAGAAAATATATTAGATAAAAAGCTAAATTGTTCCTTTTTTCCATTAAAACTTAAAGCAAGAAAACAAGTTATATTTTATAAAGGGAGAAAAATATTATTAGATGGAGCTCATACTCCTATATCTATAAAGATGCTTTTATTAAATATAGATGAGAATGAATTTAAAACATGCCTTTGTTCTTTTATGAAAGACAAAGATTATAAAAGATGTTTTAAATTTATACTTGAAAAAAATTTTAAAAATATAATAATTACAAAATCATTTTCACCTCGAACATTTGAAATAGAAAAACTAGAAATAAAAGATAAAAGAGTATCAATTGAAAATGACTTAAAATCAGCATTTTCTAAAGCTATAAAAAAAGGAAATACTCTTATATGTGGAAGTTTATATTTGTGTGGAGATATTTTATCAATTCTAAAAAACAAAAAGCGTATATATTTACGAGAACTTATTTAAGACTTCTGTACTTCCTATAAATAGATTTCTCCTCTCTATCAAAAACAGGTTCTTTCAAAGGAAAATCAAAAGATATCGAAATTAAACTTGTATTTCCAAGTTCCCCCATAGAAGCAAAAGCATAATCAATCGATAAAAATTTTATCAAAACACCAAAACCAAAAGAAAAACCTCCTAAACTATTCCTAACTCTTAATGTATTAAAACCACCTCTTAAAGAGAAAAAGAAATTCTCACCGCCTTTTATATTAAGTTCAGAACCTAAATTTATATAATAATTATCATTATTAGGCCATACAAAATCTATTCCAAACAAAATAGAAGGAAATGGATATATAACAGATCCTATTCTAAATTTCATAGGCAAGGGAACTGATTCTTGATCATATCTAAGCCCACTACCAAGATTTTGAACAGAAAAAGACAGTTTATAAGGAATATAAGTAAACTTATATACATTTATCCCTAAATCAAATGCTGTAGCGTTATCAGTATTATAAATTTTTGAACGAATATATTTATAACCCACTCCAATACTAACATCTGTCTCTCTATCAGAAAACTCTGTTATTCCTCTCGAATAACCTACTCCTATAACAGTATTTGAAGGTGAAAAATTACCTAAAATATTTTGATTTATATCAGTATACTCTAAATTCCCAATATCATCATTAAAAGCAGATACTGCAATAACACTATCATATGAAATCCTTTGAGCATAAGACATAAAATTATAATTAATATCAGCTACATATCTAGTTCTAGAAAGAAAAATAGAAAAATTATTTATTTCTATTAAACCTGCAGGGTTTAAAATTATAGAAGAAGCATCATCTACTATAGAAGTTTGAACTCCACCTAAAGCTAGAACTCTAGGACTTATATCAAGATTTAAAAAATCTCCAGATGTAATTCCTCGTGCTTTATCATTAAAATATTCAGTACTATTAATATCAACACAAAAGATAATTAATAAAAATATAATTCTATTCATCTTTCTATAGCCAACTTTAATATTTTTTTACCATACTTAGACTCAATCAAACAAAAATAAATACCACTCCCAACAAACTGACCTTTTGAATTTTTCCCATCCCAATAAGCAGTACCATTTGAATTTACTAAAGTTTCATAAACCTTTACTCCGCTTAAAGTATAAAAAGTTAGCTTAGCATCTGAAGGAAGATTTATTATAGTTATATATCCTTGTCCAGATCTATTTGGATAGAAGGGATTTGGAAAAATTTTTACATTTGAAAGAGAAGTAGTAGGATTTATCATTACAAGTTGATATATACTAAAATGATTCAGACGTGATACAACTTCCATATACTGTTCATTAACTTTTGTTTCAACAGGTAAACACTGTCCTGTTTGAATGTTATAACGTGCAAGAGACACTTTATTTTTATTTGCAGAAATACCAGTGCTTCCAAATGCTTCAGATGGAAAATATTTAAATTTAAACTCTACAGGTAAATATGGTTGTTCATTAGAATATATACCAAAAGCTATTGTGCTTCCATTAAAAGTATAACCACAAGGATTACTAGAGCCAGTTAAAGAGTATAATTGGGATTCAGAAAGAGAAGTTATTGCTATAGGTTGTATTTTATTAAAAGTACCTTTATCAAACTTTAAATTTACACTTCTTCCATCATTAAGTATCCCATTAATAATATTTTCCTCTCCAGGAATAATTTCATTACCTATAGCTCCTTTTGGAACCCCAACTATACTAGCAGAAATAAATGCTGGTGTTACAGTTTGAACTGAAAAAGTTTCAACATTTTCCATATTTCTTGCAGCTACATCAAAATAATAACTTGTATTTAACCACAAACCTTTTACAAGATAACTATTACCTGTAAAACCAACTCCAAAATCAACAACTGTTATAACCGATGAAGAATCAAAGGTAGTACTTGTAGCTCTTATTCTATAAACAGTATAAGATGGATTATCTCCAGTCTCCCAACTAACCACAACTCCTTTCATAGAAACGGAGCTAACATAAACTCTCGGTGGTGGTTGAGCTAATGTATATTTCGAACCTAGATTAGCTGGTAATGGATTTATTATATCATCATTATTAATAGAATATACTCTTGCAAAATATCTAGTATTTGGTTTAAGACCACTAACTATATATGAAATATAAGGAAATAACTCAGGTTCTGTTTCAATATTAAATTTTCTAACTTCATTAAATTTATCATCATTAGAAACTTCAAGTAAATACAAAGTAGTTGTAGAATTTCCATTTGCATCCCAACTAATTTTCATACTTCCAGTAGTAATCTCACTAAAAGAATTTGTTCCTAACTCTTTTGGTTGAGCAGAAAGTGTATGGACAATAGTAGAAGTAGAAAAAGGACCAAAAACAGTAATCCATCCAGTATCACTATCATTTTTAAAAGAACGAACTTTGATTTGATAAGGTGAATTTGGAGTTAATCCTGTCCAAGTGTAGTAATTATATGAAGTGGTAGCAATTAAAACTGAAGCTTCAATTGTAGATCTAAATATTGGATCGTTTGGATCTTCTATAATTTTATACTCATATACCTCATAACCAGTAGCACCCCCTGCTGGATTCCACATCCATTTTATAGAATCAGTTGAAAGAGCCATACCCCTAAGATTAACAATATTTCCAACAGTTATTGTTGACACAACATTACTGTAAGCTGTCTCAATATCATTACCATTTCTTGCTTTAACTCTAAAATAATATCTTTGATTTGGTTGTAAATTTCTTACTGTTGCTTTTGTATCTTTATAATTGTTTGCAAAACTTATTGCAATAGAATAAGGATTAAAAGAACTTCT
>JAOAEH010000081.1 GCA_026416895.1 Elusimicrobiales bacterium | reverse complement strand
CTGTTATTCTTTTGTAGTAGGTGGTATTTGGTGTTAAATTATCGAAATAAGCATAAGAATTGTATGTTGAAGATGATTTTGTGCTTAAAGGATGATCTGAAAAGTTTGTTGATGATATTTCAACTAGATATAGTGTATCTGGTGGATTTGAGTTTGTATTATAATTTATTTGCATGGAGTATGTCGTAAGTCTAGATAAAGCAGTTTCTATTGGAAAGTTTGCAAGTGTTGAAGTTTCAGTTATAAAGGTGTAATTTGGTTCATTAGATGAATTTATACTTCCTACTCTAAAATAATAACTTGTATTTGGAGTTAATTCTGTTATACTTAGTGTTGTTGTTTGAGGGTTTTTTGTATATGATAATATTTTTGGATTAAAAAGAGTAGATGTTGATGCTTCAAAAAAATATCCTTTTGAGTTTGGTATTTCTGACCATGTTGCAGTAGCACTTGTTATATAAATATTGAAATTAGATACTGTAGGTGGTTGTGTTAGAGTTCTAATTGGTTGTTGTAATTCAAAATATTTAGTACTTCCACTAAAAAGTGCTCCCGCACGAACAAAATATAGTTTGTCGGTGTTTAAATTATATAAAGTTAGTTGTGATTGATTTTTATTGTTTGTTGATGATATTTCAATTATTTTTGGAAATCCTTCTTCAGTGCTTACTTCCACTACATATCCATCAGTATCGGCTGTTGAGTATCTAATAGTTATGGTTGTGCTTGAATAAGATAAAATCTGTGGATTTATATTTATATCAGGGAATGGAGTTTTTATAGATGATATCTGTGAATAGTTTATTGCTCCTTTTCCATTTATAGTTCCCACTCTAAGAAAATAATTTACATTTGGTCTTAGATTTGATATGGTTAATGTTGTTATTTGGTGAGATGGTGTGTAAGAAGAATAGATTATTCCACTTGTAAATGAAGTTGTAGATGCTTCAAATAGATATCCGTATGTTCCAAAAGGGCTTGTAGAAGGACCTCTTAGTTCATAATTTGCTTTTATACTAGAAGAATAAGCTATGTAGGTTATTACTGATTTATCAAGTGGGATTGTAAAAGTCATAGTATCTAATATATTAGAATAGTTTGGAGTATTGTCTTTATTTAAAGAAGCTACTCTGAAATAATACGTTGTATTAGGAAGGAGTGTATTTATTTCAAGTTGATTTTGAGCCGGATTGTATGTTGAAGATGATAAATAATTTTCAAAATATGGAGAGGTAGATGCTTGGAGAATATATCCAGAGGTATATGTGGATGGTGTTATTTGGTTCCAAATAAATTTTGCTGAATATGATGATATATTTATCATCTGGAAATTTTGAGGTTGTGGAGATAATGTAGTAATAAAGTATGTTTCTTTATTTTCTACATTATTTGAATTTAATACTGAAAATTTTATTATATATGAAGTGTTAGTTGATAAATTTATTATTTCTCGGTTTTCTTCATTTGGATTACTTATTGATACATGTGAAATTAGATTATTGTTTTCATCATTAATTGTTATTGAATAACCACTACTACCATTTTCTTCTGAACCGTTTACAGGTGACCAATTAATAGTTATGCTTGTGATGTGAATTTTAATTTCCAAATTATCTGGAAATTTTGCTACAGTTTGAGTTGATATAGTTTGTGAAAAAGTAGTTTCTCTTGATATTCTATCGATTGGTTTTATTCTGAAATAATATGTTGTATTCGTGTTAAGATTTTCTATTTCATATGGAGGGTTCCCTGTAATAAAGTAAGTTGTTGTATTTGTTATATCAAAATTCGAATCAGTTGAGAATTCAATTTGATGTAGTGTATCATCTGCATTATAAGAAGTATAGCTTAGTATAACTTTTGCTTTTGTAGTATGTAAGTATATATTCTTTATAATGTTTGGATTATAAATAGGAGATGTTAATGTTACAGTTGACAAAGTGTTAATAGAATAACTTGAATCATTTTCAGTTGAGATTTTTACTCTAAAATAATATGATGTATTACCTTTTAGTTGGGTTAAGGTAGTTGTGTTTGCTGTTAAGGTTGATGATGTTAAAATGCTTTGAAAGTTGTTTGTTGAAAATTGGAAAGTGTATGAATTTGATCCTATTGAATCCCAACTATAGGTAATAGATGTTATATATACTTCTTGAGATGGATTTAAGGAAGTAGTATGTAAATAATTAGATACTGAAAATAAAAACGTTGATACTAACAAAACTCTTTTTATCATTTAATATATAGTATATTTTATCTTTTTTATCTAAAATATAAAACATTTTGGTTTTGGTCTACAGTCACTTGACAGGTATTATTAAAACCTATAATATATAAATAGGATGATGGCGTTTTTATTATTAATAGTGGGGAATATTATTTTTTCACATAATTTTTTAAGTATGAGAGATATTGAAAATAATGAAGATAATATTCATATTAATGATAAAATAGAAATAGATACAAATTCTGTAACTTACTCTATAACTTACTATTTGGAAACTCATTTTGAAGAGGATTTAGCAGATCCTTATAAGATTTTAGGTAATTTACTTTTAATTAGAAAAAAACCAGAAAAAGTTGCAAATGTTTTCTTGGAACTTATTTCTTCTTTAAACAGCGATGAACAAAAGAAGCTTATTGATTCTTATTTGGGACATCTTTCAATTCTGATTGAAGAACTGGATAGAAATAGTTCTGTTAAGTTTCAGCCTATTTATGAGATATTTGTTAGAAATGGGTTTCCTATAGAACCTAGAAATTTTGAGAATTTGAGACCAGTTGCTCAGGATATAATTAGAAGGTATATTGAAGAGTATAACGAACTTTCAAGAAGAACTAATTTAGATAAAAGGATTCTTGAGATATCTACTGCAACACTAAATTATGACAATGCTATTAATAGATTAGTTGATTTTACTCGAAAAATAAGAACTAATCCGGCTGCTTCAGTTAGATTAGCAGAAGATATTAGTGTTAGTTTTTCAACAAATACATCTGTTCAAAATACTATTTCATATCTTTTTCTTGAAAATTCTAAGTATCAAGAGGCAGAAAAATATGCTTCTAAGTCAATAGTTGTTAATCCTAAAGATAATTTGGAGGGGTATATTCTAAGAACTCAGGCGCGATATTTTCTCAAAAATGTTAAGGGAGCAATAGAAGATATAATGAAAGCTAGTGAAATAGATCCTTCAAATGAAACGGTTAGACTTCTTTCAAATTATTTTTCTAAACAATCAGATTTTAAATCATCCAAAATTTCTCATATTAAAGACAGTTTCAATTCAGATGTTTCTATACCACAGCAGCTAGATAAAAAAATTTTTAATCGAAAAAATGATTTAGATATAACTTATGAAGTAACTTATGATGATAAGAAGTCTAATTATTATTTAAAAATGTCTCAGATAAAAGCTGAGATGAAAGATTATTCTGAAGCTTTAAAATATGTAAATAAAGCTATAGAAAAAAATCCATCTAATCTTGATGCTTATATAGAAAGAGCAAATATATACAATCTTATTGGAAATTATGCGGAAGCTATAAATGATGCGACATATGTTTTGAGACATGATCCTAATAATATATTCGCTTTAAATATAAGGGCTTGGGCTCTTTATAAAAAAGGGGAAATTGAAGGTGCTTATATAGATACTTCTAAAGCTATAGATATAAAACCAAATTTTGCAGATGCTATGTTTTTAAGAGCTCTTATATATGAAAAACAAAGCAGATATGATGAGATGCTTAGGGATTTAGAAAAAGCAACAAAACTAAATCCAGCCTACACTTCTTATTTTAAAGATGCTATAGCAAATTATTCTTATCGAGCACCTAATTTTATGAATTATTATGAAAGAAATAAAGATATTTTTTATAAGGTTAAGGATTCTAATTCAACTTTTAATCTAAAAAGATTTTTAATTCTTCTTATATTAACTATTATTGGTGGTATTATGATAGGAATTTCTTTACTTCATATATTTTCTCCAAAGATTACTCAAACATCTAGTAAAATTTCTTCAATATCTGTTTCTGATACTATAACTCCAAACATATTTTATGAAGGTATTACAAGTGGTAAATATAAGATTATTAAAAAAATAGGACAAGGAGGTATGGGGACAGTATATCTTGCATTAGATCAATCACTTAATAGAGAGGTTGCAATAAAAAAGATGAATGAGGATATTAAAATGAATGAGCGAGAGAAGCAAAGATTTCTTGAAGAAGCACGAACTGTCGCTATGCTTAAACACCCAAATATAATAGAGATATATACAATATTTGAAGAGAAGGAAAATCTCTATCTTGTTTTTGAATATATAGATGGAATGAGTCTAGACAAAAAGCTAGATTTAGCTGTAAGAATGCCTTTTTTTGAGGTTAAGGATATAATTATACCTGTAGCTAAAGCTTTAAAATATGCTCATTCAAAAAATGTTATTCATAGAGATCTTAAACTTTCTAATATTATGATCTCTAATGAAGGGATAGTAAAAGTAACTGATTTTGGACTTGCTAAGGTTGTTAGAGAAGCTAAAGCAAGATATTCTTCAACTGAAGTTGTTGGAAGTCCTGCTTATATGGCTCCTGAACAAGATCTTGGTATATTCTTAAAAGAATCAGATTTGTATTCTTTAGGAGTTTGTATATATGAGCTTTTGGCTGGAGAACTACCTTTTAGTGGACCAGATTATCACTATCAAAAAGAAAGAAAATTATATACACCACTTTCTCAAATAGTAGCTGGTTTACCAAAAGAATTTGATAGGATAATTTCAAAACTTCTTGAGCCAGATCCTCAGTTTAGATATCATACAGCAGATGAGTTTTTAACTGATTTCGAGAAGTTTTCTTAATATTATTGTAAAAAGATAATCAATCTAAATAATAAAAATCTGCTAAAATTTATAATGAATGGAGGTTTTATGAAAGCTCTTGTTAAAAAATATTCTGAAAAAGGAATTTGGTTAGAAGATGTTCCAGAACCTGTTTGTGGAGAAAATGAAGTTAAAATAAAAATAAAACAGACATCAATTTGTGGAACAGATGTGCATATATATAAGTGGGATGAGTGGGCAAAAAAAACTATACCGATTCCGATGATTATAGGACATGAGTTTATTGGTGAAGTAGTTGAAGTTGGTAAAAATGTTAGAGGATATAAATTAGGACAAAGAGTAACTGCCGAAGGACATATTACTTGTGGGTATTGTCGTAATTGTAGAGGAGGTAGAAGGCATCTTTGTATAAATACAAAAGGTATAGGGGTAAATATCCCTGGAGCTTTTGCAGAGTATATTGTTGTTCCTCAGGAAAATGTTTTTCCTGTTCCAGATACTGTTAGTGATGATGAAGCAACTATATTTGATCCATTTGGTAATGCGGTGCATACAGTTCTTTCTTTTGATGTTTCAGGAGAAGATGTTATTATTACGGGGGCTGGTCCTATAGGAATAATGGCTGCTATTATATGCAGGTATCTTGGAGCAAGATATATAGTTATTACTGATATAAATGATTATAGAATAAATCTTGCAAAAGGGTGCGGTATAAAAAATGTTATCGATGCTAAAAGAGAAGATCTCAAGGATGTTATGAGAAATCTTAAAATGACAGAAGGGTTTGATGTTGGTTTTGAAATGAGTGGAAGTTCTAAAGCTTTTAATGATATGATTGAGGTTCTTAGGATGGGAGCAGGGATAGGTCTTCTTGGAATTTTACCTGATAATACTCAGATTCCTTGGAGTAAAGTTATCTTCAAAGCATTTACTATAAAGTGTATTTATGGTAGACAGATATTTGAAACATGGTATAAAATGGCATCAATGGTAACAGCAGGGCTTAATATAAAAGGAGTAATTACTCATTATTTTGATATATCTGACTATCAAAAAGCTTTTGAAGTTATGGAGTCTGGAAATAGTGGTAAGGTTATATTACGGTGGTAGGTGTGAGATATTTTGTTTTTTTCTCTTCAATTTTAATTTTCATAACATCATGTTCTTACATTGATTCAAAAATAGGAGATTACTATTATTATAAAGCAAAAAAAATAAGTGCTAAGGAGGAAGTTACAGAATCTGAGATAGAAGATTTTTTTAATTATATGATTAAGGCAGTTGAGAGAAAAAAAAATATTCCTGAAGCTATAGATATAGTAGACAATGTTACTGAAGCAAGTGTAAAATCAGGTTATTTGAAAGCTTATGATTATCAATTTAAGTTTTACAAAAAATATATAGAGACTAATCCTTATGCATGGAATGTATATTTAAACATGATAAACATATTTGCTGTTAAAGGTGATGTTTATAATCTTAAGAACTTTGCAGATGATTTTGATAAAAACTCGAGTTTAAAACCAGAATTTAAACTGCTTTCTTTTATTACTAAAGCAAATTTACTGTATTGGTTTGAAAGTTATGGCTATCTCTCTATCAATGATGATTATGATACTTTTATAAATTATTTGGATAACTATTGTAAAGCTTTTAAGGATTTAAATGATGTAATATTGATAGATAAGGAAGGATATTTTAGAGATTCTGATACTAATACTTATTATTACTACAATACATTAGTTAACGATCTTATAAGTAAAGAAAACTTTATAATAAAAAATTGTGAATTGGGTAAAAAAATTAAATCTGATCAAAATTATTATAAGACTATTAGATATTTTATTATTGCGAATAAATACCTTTCAAAACAGGAATATTCAAATGCAATTATTTATTATAAAGCTGCTTTAAACTTGAATGAAGATTTTGTTGAGGCTAGAAAAGGATTGATTGAGGCTGAATTCCAAAATTTATTATCGATTTCTTTGATGAAAAAAAACAATGAAGAATTGATAGAATTTGTGAATGATAAAATAGATGAGATTAATAGAATAATTAAGAAAATTAATAATGGATTTGTTTTAAATGTTCCTTTTGTTGCAAGTGATAAAATTATTTCCTCTTTATATACTTTGAAATCTGCCATGATAAGCGTTATTTATGAAAATGAAAAAAATGAAAATAAAAAATCGTTATATTTTAAAGATTTAAATATTTCATTAAATGAAGCAATAAAGTATGATCCTTCCAATAGATTAGCAAAAGATTTATATGAAAGATTTATAAATAAATAAAAATGCTTTCTTTACTTTTTGTTTTTTTAAACTTTTTATATTGTTTTGAGGACAAATTTGTGGCAAGAGGAATATTTGTTACTGTGGAATATAAAGGAGATGTGGTAAAAGGGAAAATAATGTATTCTTTTAAGTTTTTAAATTT
>JAOAEH010000036.1 GCA_026416895.1 Elusimicrobiales bacterium | reverse complement strand
AAAATAAGTGTTATTCACAAGGAACTTCTTTATCTAAATCACGACTTGATTTTTTATTTTTTTCAGTAATCATAGCATAAAGCAAACCTTCGGCAAGTACTGATAAAAGTAATTCAAGATGTTGATTGTCAGATAATTCTTGTTCTAAATATTTCATATTTGCCTCTAAAATAATGAAGACGGAATGAAACAAACAAATTGACAAAAGAATATAAGGGTGGTTTTGATTTAAAATGGAACTAATATGAAATAATAAAAAGGAAGTAGACAAGTAAAATATAACAGATAGAGTATAAATAGAAGAAAAAACTTAGACCATAAATAAAAAGTCCAATATGTATAGAAATCATATAATAATAACTTGATTTTTGTTTTTTTTCTGCTATAACATAATTAGGTGAAGGGAGATGAAAATATGTTCCCGAACCAAAAGAATTTTTGTTTAATAGGAGAGAGTTATGGATAATAAAAAGGAAGAAAAGTATGTTGTTGTTGAAGGTTTTTCAATAAAGAGATTGATGAGGTATAAACTGTTTCTTATTATTATTTTCCTTATAATTACTGGTATAATTTCTTATTTTTTATTACCAGATGAGGCTCAAAAGCTTGCAGCTTATAGAAGATATTCTGAGTTTTCTTCAAATAATGTGCGCTCACATTTTAATCTAATTGAAAAAATTAAGTATGCTATTGAAACATTGACTAAAGAAGATGATAAGAATAAAAAGAGTATAGCTACTGCTATGATGGAAGAATCTCAAGAAGGAGAAAATAGTGAAGTAGGAGATGATAAAAATTTTCAAAAAAATATCTCAAAAGAAAATGCTAATTTTTCTAATAATAATTCTCAAGCTTTAACTAATAGAAATTCATTTTCTTTATCCAATAATTCTAATACTCAAAAACTTGAAAGTTCACTTTCACCACTTTCAGCTTCAGTGTCTGAATCCGTTTCTAAAACATCACTGTCAAGTTTTGCATCTTCATCATCTCCTAAAATAAAAATAAAAGAGACAACACAAATAGGAGTTTCCCAAGGAAGAAAAGCTGAGGAAGATAAAACTGCAATGGGTCTTCTTAGATCAACATTTAAAACAACACTTATGGCAGCAAGAGATGCTTCTAATGATACAGCCAGAGCTTGGACCTCTAAAACATTTGATTATACACCTACAATTAATCAAACAATAGAATATGATGAAAAATTAAGAGCTAAACTTGATAGGATAAATCCAAACTCAATACCTGCTTTTCTTAAAGATCCTGCTTTAGATCCAGAAAGTATGAAATCTTTAAAGGTGTCAGAAGTTCCGGGGTTATCAAAAGAAGATGATAAAAATAATTTTGAAATAGATATGGAAGATATAAAAGATAAAATGCAGGAGTATAAAAAGAAAAAAAGTTTGCTTGATAGTTTAGCGAGTTTAAATCCTCTTTTTAATATGAAAAATTCGGATGAGGAATTAACAGATGAAGAGATTGATAAAAATTCTTATTCAGTAAATATGTCAAACTCAAATATTGCAGTAAGCCCTGACAGTAAAGTTGTTAATAATCCTTCAGATAAACCAAGCTTGGGAAATGAAATAACTAATGTAGTAACTGATGAGTATGGTTATATAAGAGTTACACAAAAAGATGGGACAATTCAAATATTTGATCCTAATACAGGTAAAATATTAGGATGTGAAATACCAAGTGCTGGGATGTGTGCATTGCCAGGTGTTGATAATTGTCCAAAAGATGTTTATTTTATCTAATAAATAATCTTTATTTTATATAATTTAGTTTATGAAAAAAATAAAATTTTTATTTATTTTATTTGTTTTTATCATATCATGTCAAAAAAAAGACTACAATAAGGAAGAACTTATTAAAGCAATTTATAACCATTCTTTTTATCCGCTATCATTAGATGAAGTGAGAACTCTTGTAAACAAAGGGGTAGATGCTATAAAAGAAAAAGACAAAAATTTTGAGATAATGAAAATTAAAGGTAGAAAAACAAGAAAAAACGATAGTATTAAAAGTAGAGAAAAAATAGAGTTTTTTTATCCATTTATTGTAAAAAAACAAAATGAGCGTTATCTTATAGTAAAGGTTTTTGATTATACAATAGCAAGCGAGGCAGGTTTAAAAAATGGAATACTAAATACTTTGGATAATGAACTCCCATCAGATGATCCTTGTAAATTAAACGATATGATTTCGAAAAGAGATATTTTATCAATTTCATTTAATGATGGGAAAGCTGATTGGAAGATGGTTATAAAAAAGGAGATGAATGTTTTTCCTTTTGTTTGGAGCACAATGATAAATAATGATACTGGTTATTTAAATATAATATCACTTACAAAAAATTCTTCAGTATTTTTAAAAAATAATGTTACAAATCTTATTAAAAGAGGTGCAAAAAAAATAATTATTGATTTAAGGGATGTTTCATCTGGAAATTATGAAGAAGTTGCAAAGATTATTGGTTTTTTTTCAAAGGATGGTAGGAATTATTGTATAAAATCATCAAAGGAAGGGTATTCAAAAGATTTTCAATATAGTGATAATTTATTCAAAAATATAAAATTAGCAGTTCTTGTGAATAGAAAGACTGCTCTCTTAGGTGAAGTTATTGCTCAATCATTAAAAGAATATGGAGCATTGTTAATTGGTGAGAAAACTGCTGGATCACCTTACATAACTAAAGTGTTTAAAGTTGGGAATAATTCTGCAGCAAGACTTAGTGTTGCCAAGTTATATTCTCCTTCAGGAAAAGATATAGACGAGGGAATAATACCTGATTTTAATGTAACATATATAAACTATAAAAAATATGGCTTAACATATGTTATAGATTGTGATCCAGTTATTTCTAAAGCAGAGGAAGTTTTAGGAAAGCAGTAAAATATCAAGTTTTAGTGTTATTTGTTAGCTAGAAATTTTTTTACTCTGTTTATATCTGTCTCGTCGTCAATATCAAAACTATTTTTGAAAAAGTATGAATATACTTTATTTTTTGAAAAATCGATTGAGGATAAAAATTCTCTTAGTGCTATATAGTTAAATTTAGATATATTTGATACTGAATGAGGAGAAAGAATATATATTCCATTTGTTGCAAAATTACCTTTTTTGCCTATTGATTTTATTTTGAAGTTATGATCTATATCTACAACGAGGGGTTTCTCATCTGGAGGTATACTGCTTATTCCGATTGTCATATATGAATTTTTATTAATATGGAAATTTAAAGCTGCTTCTAAGTCATTTTGTTCTATTATTACATCAACAGTAGAAAGTATAATATTTGAAATACCATCATTTAAAAAACAAGCAAGTGTATAAAAGCTTTCAAATGAAGTTTTTGAATTAAAAACTACAAATTCATAACTTTTGTTATTTAAATGCTTGATCACTGAATCGTAGTTTTCATTATTTAATAATATAACTAAACGTTTTGGTTTCAATGATTTAATATTGTCAATTACAATTTCTATAAGGGTTTTATTTTTTATCTTTATTAAAGGTTTTGGTGTGTTTGGAAAAGATTTTTTTATCCTTTCCCCTTTCCCAGCAGCAAATATACCTGTATTTAATTTATACATATTTTATAAGCTCTCTTATATTTTTTATTATGTACAATTTGTTACAACATAATTTATAGTTTTTATTCTCAGATATATGGAAATGATACATTCCAACAGAATGAGCACCTACTATATCTCTTTCATAAGAATCTCCAATCATTGCAGATCTATCAGGTTCAGCACCTATTTTAGTTAAAGCATAATTGAATATATCTTTTGATGGTTTTAAAGCTCCAACAATAGTAGAATCAGCGATCACTTCGAAATAAATGTCTATTGATAAAGATTTTAGAACTATTGGTAAATTACCATAAAAATTTGAAATAATTCCAAGTTTCTTTTTTTGGTGAATTAAGTATTTAAAAAGAGGAATATTTTCAGATACTTTTTTTCTAGATGATTCTATAAACTCGTTTGAAATTCTTTCTAAAAGATTTTTATCATACTTTCCAATGTATTTTAAAACATCTTCAACTTGGAGCTTTACAGTTTCATCAAAACCTAAGTTTTTCAAATCATGTCTTATAGATAAATTATCATCAGCATCAAAAAAAGCTTTTGAAAAGTCATCGTATGTTAGATTTAAACCATTTTTCAAATATATGTCATAAAACCTCTTTCTCCAATGAATACCATCGCTGTCTATTGTTCCACCGAAATCAAAAAATATAAAGTCTACATTCATAACTATATTTTAACACCAAAAATCATTTCTATATCATTCCAAAAATTTGGATATGTTTTTGAAACACATTTAAAATTAGAGATTTTAATTGAAGGATTATTAATGACTTTTAAAAAACCACCAACCATAGCAATCCTATGATCAGAATCTGAATTAATATAATTAATTTTTTTAACATTACCTCCGCAAATTTCAATTGTATTATCATTACAATATGATAAACTTCCAAGGTCTTTAAGTAATTCAATTATTTTGTTTTTTCTATTTGATTCTTTATTTGAAATTTTAGATAAGTTTTTTATAACACTTTTGCCTTTTATATATGAAAGTAAAACGCAGGCAATAACAACTTCATCGATCATATCAGTTATGTTTTCAATATTGATAGGTTTTAAATTTTTTAAATTGGCTTTTATTTCTATGTCTGCAACTTCCTCAAACATATAATATCTTTTATTTTTAAATTTAATTAAAGCTCCCATTTTTTGAAGCATTTTTAAAAAACCAATTCTTCTTGGATTTACAAAACAATCTTTAACCAATATTTCACAATTAGAAGCTATAGCTGTGGCAATTATAACTGATGCTGAAGATATGTCTCCATATATTTTTATGTCTTTTGAACTTAAAACACCTTCTGCTTTAATAAATCCATTTTTATTTATAATGTTTCCACCTAAATATTTTATTAGATTCTCAGTGTGATCCCTAGTTTTGTCGGTATCTAAAACCCATATATTTTTACCATATAATGAAAGTATAAGAAATGAAGATTTAACCTGAGCTGAATGAGTTTTAAGCTTAAAAATGTGATTGTAAATATTTGATGGATATACTTTAAATGGTAGATAATAGTTATTATGTTTAATTTTAGCTCCGATTTTTGTAAATGGTTTAAGTGTATCGATAAAATTTCTTCTTAATATTGTTTTTTTACCATAAATTGTGTATGATGATTTTTGCATAACAATTATTGGTAGTATCAATCTTAAAAGCAAAGCAGATTCTCCAACATTTATTGATAAATTCTTCTTAAAGCCATAAAATCCAACTCCCTCTAAAGTTAATGAGTTTTTTCTAAAAGTTAGTTTGCACCCCATTCTTTTTAAAGTATTTATAGTTGATGTTGTGTCATCACAAAGTAGAGGTTTTTCTATTGTTGTTTTGTTTTTACATAAAGAAGATAAAACTAATGCTCTTAATGTTACTGATTTATCCGGAGGAGGAAAGTAAATTATTTTCTTAGACATAAATCAATTGCTCTCAAATATGAATTTATTCCTAAGCCATATATCTGAGCAATACATACATCCTTGATTACAGATTTTTTTCTAAAAGGTTCTCTTTTTTTTATATTTGAAAGGTGAACTTCTATAGTTGGTATTCCACAGCCTTTTATACAGTCTCTAAGAACGTAACTGTAATGAGTCAAAGCACCAGGGTTTATTATTAAGAAATTTACTTTTCCAATATGTGAGCTAATTATATCAACAATTTTACCTTCACAATTTTCTTGAAATATTTTAACTAATACATTATTCTTTTTAGCGTAATCTCTAATTATTTTGTTTATTTTTTGTAAAGAGATTTCACCATATATTTCCTTTTCTCTAATACCAACAAGATTAAGATTTGGACCGTGTATTATGAGAATTCTTTTTTGCATAATTTTCTCCATAATTCTTTTAAAATATTTTTTTCAATGTTAAAAACTTTTTTTATTCCTTCGGTAGTTTTTACTAAAAAAACATTCTCTGTAGATTTATTTTTCTTGTCATATTTGAGTTTATTGTAAAATTCATCAAATCTATCATTTTGAAATTGGAACTTGGGATTATAAATTTTAATTACTGACAAGTAATATTTAAAAAGGGATTCATTTAATAAACCAAGTTTTTTTGAAAGCATCAATTCAAAAATGCAGCCATAAAAAACAGAATCTCCATGTGGGATTTTATATAGGGATTCAATTGCGTGAGCTGGTGTGTGTCCGAAGTTTAATATTTCTCTTATGCCTTTTAAATCTAATGGATCTTTTTTGATAATAGATATCTTAAAGTCAATGCATTTTTCAATGCATTCAAATAGAGCGTTTTTATCTCTTGAAATTATTTTAGGCATGATATTGTAAAGATTTTTGGATGTTTTGGTATCAGTTATTATGATATATTTAAATAATTCTCCTATGGCTTGAGTATAAGTATAATAATCTTGGTTTAAAGTAAATAATGGATTAATTATAACTCCAATGGGAAAGTGGAAAGAACCAATTAAATTTCTAATTCCAAACCAATCTATAGCTGTTTTGCCTCCGATAGATGCATCTATTTGTGAAAGAAAAGTGGTGGGAATTATAATATAATCTATTCCTCTCATCCATATAGAACAAGCAAAACCACAAATATCACTAATTTTTCCACCACCTAGTATAACTATTAAAGAATTTCTATCCACATTATTTTGGAAAAAAAATTTTAATATCTGATTAAGTGTTAAACTGTTTTTTTTGTCTGATTTTAATCTGAGAATTTTTTCAAATTTATAGTTTAAAAAACTTTCTGTTTTTTCATCACAAATAAGAAATTTCTTTTTTTGTGGATATTTTTTGCGCAATATTTTGTGAGGCGTTTTGGTTATATAAATACTAGTTTTCTTATTTATTTTTATCAGTAAGCTTTTCATAAATATCTATTAATTTTGTAACCGATTTTTTTAGATCTTTTTCATTAATAGAATATCTTGCTTTTTTGTAAAAATTTAATCTTTTGTTGTAAAGTCTTTTTATCGAATTTGGAGAATTAATTAATTTTCGTAGTATTGGTCTAGTTTTTGATGCTTTTCTAAATCTCTTAGAAATAATTTCATAAGGAGTATCAATAAAAACTTCTATTATATCTTTATTTGTCTTTCCTTTTGGAAAGATTCCTCCTCCACAAGATATTACTAAATTGTCATTCATATTTAAAAGTTCATTTAATATTCTCTTTTCCGTATATCTGAATTTTTTTATACCATATGTTTTTATAAAATCATAAACTGAAATTTTTAATCTTTTTTCAATAGTTTTGTCTGTATCATAAAATTTGAAACCAATTCTTTTTGCAAATGCTTTTCCTATAGTAGTTTTTCCTGATGCCATAAAACCATATAAAATTATTTTCATAGATTTTTTTTCCACTTGTTATAAGAATTTTTTATATCCTCAAAAATATCTGAACCAAATTTTTTAATTATCTCGGAAGCTAAGACATAACTTACTAAAAATTCAGATATATATGCAGCAGTAAAAACTGAAGTAGTATCACTTATACTTTCATTATCTATTAAACTGACGGCAGCAAGTGGACGCGTTACAGCTCTTATTATTATATCATCACCTCGAGAAATTCCTCCCTCAATTCCACCTAAAAAATTGGGATTTTTTAGCAATTCAGTAGAACTAAATTTTTGTAGACTAAAACCTTTGCCAAATTCAACTCCTTTTATAGATCCAATACTAAATAAAATAGCGGAGATTTTTGATTGGAGTCTATCACAACCTTGCGAAAAACTTCCTAGCCCTGGTATTATATTTTTTATTTTAACTTCAAAAATACCTCCAAAACTATTCCCTTCTTTCGAAAATTTTTTTATTAATTTATCAAATTTAGTCTCATCTTTTATTCCATAACAACTTATAACTTTAGATTCTATTTTTATATCTAGATCTTCTAGCATTTTTCTAGTAAAACAAAATAAGGCGACCCTTATTGCTGTTTCTCTTTGTGATAATCTTTCTCTCGCTATAGAATAATCATCATGTTTGTATTTTAAAGCACCAAAGTATTCTCCATGAAGTGGTATAAATTTGTTTGGATATCTTTTATTTGATTTATTTTTGATAATTATACAAATAGGCATTCCTGTAGTTTTGTTTTTATATATTCCAGATATTATCTCAAAATCGTCTTTTTCAATATTTTGCCTAATGCTTCTTCCAGCCAAACTCCTTCTTTTTGCAAGTGCTTTTTTTATATATTCTTCATCTATACTTATACCAGATGGAATGCCATCTATTATTCCACAAATATATTTGCCATGAGAGTCCCCAGCAGTAAGATAGTTCATACCTCCCCCAATGATTTTTTTAAAAATATACATAAAATTTCTTCAAATTTATTTGTTAGGTCTTTATTAAATATATGTCTTAATCCTAATAAACTTTGCATAACAAGTATTTCTTTGCCTTCAATAAAAAGAATTTCATTTTCTTTTGCATATTTAACCAAATATGTGTCTGTAGCTAGATATGCAAAATCTATAACAATCTTAGCATTTATTTCTATTTTTGGAAATTTTTCATACATTCCTAAAGGGGTTGCATTTATAAGTAGGTCTGAATCTATTTTAGATACTTTGTTAATATCTAAAAAATTTATATTTTCCGAATGTTTTTTGAATTCTATTTTTTTATCTAAATCTCTAACCAATATGTCTATTTTCTTTACTTTTTTTTCAAGTAACAAAGCTAAAACAGTTTTAGCTGTAGCTCCTCTTCCTAAAACAGTAATACTTTTATCATTTAAGTCTATAGATTTTTTTTCTATTAGTTTTTTAAGAGCTAAGTAATCTGTATTTGTAGCGTAAAGATTTTTACTTTCTATTCTAACACAGTTTAAACTGCCAGTTTTATCTACTAAAAAATCATTAACTGTAATATTTAGAATTTTATCTTTGTAAGGTATAGTTAAAAAAAAGCCTGAAAAACCATCTTTAATGGTTTTATTTATTGTTGAAATTAAATCTTGAGTTTCTAACAAGTAAAAATCAGTTTTAAAATTACATACTTCATAAATAACTTTATACAAAAGTGGAGACAGAGATTTTTTTAAAGGATTACCAATGAGTCCTATTTTCATTTTAATTTAGCAAGAAGTTCTTTAAACTCTTCTATTCCGATAACCTGTGAGGTATCTATTGGAGATCTTTTTGGATTTTCCATAACTTCAATCATAATCCCATCAGCTATCTTATATGATTTTAATGCAAAATCTATAACCTTTTTTGATTTTTTAGCTGAATGACTAACGTCTGCTATAATTGGTATTTTAAAGTTTTTCTTTATTTCCATTATAATATTCAAATTAATTGATGGGGTTCCATCAGAAAAGCTATCACCTCTTTCGCATAAGATTATTTTCTTTGAACCATATTTTGCTAGATATTCTGCTGAAAGTAAAAATTCTTTTAGAGTTGAGTATGGATGTCTTTTTAGTAAAGTAATTTTGTGAGTTTTTGCAGCTTCCTTTAGAAGAACATAATTTCTCATATTTCTTGCACCTATCTGAATTATATCACATACTTCATTTACTTTGTCTAGAATTCTTACATCAAGAATTTCCATTACTGAGATAAATTTATATCTCTTTTTTAAAAATAAAAGCTTTGTTATTCCCTCAATCCCAAAGCCTTCCCAAGCATAGGGGGAAGACCTAGGTTTAAATAAAGGACTTCGAATTATTTTTATGTTAAGGTTTAATAGTTTTAAAATAGTTTTTTCAAATTCCTCAAAATCATTTATAACACAAGGTCCTGCAATTATGAATTTTTCTAGGGAGTTAAAAGGTTTTTTAAAGTAAAAATTATTACTACAGATAATAGGAACAATTTCATTGAGTTCTGTTTCTATTTTTATAACACCTTCAACGGCATTTATTTTTGGAATAAAATTAGATATATAACCTTTTTTGAATTTCTTAACTTCTAAGTATTCTATCTTGTCTATAATTTCTATACCTTTTATTTCTTTTTTTAGAATTTTTATTATGTTTTCTTTGTTTTTGTTAAAATATATTTTCATTCTTGAATTTTTATTGAAGAGTTGATTATTTCTAAATATATTTTCTTTAAATACTTTTTATATTCTTCAGAAATTTTTTCACATTTTTGAAGTATTTCTTTTTCTCTTGTTATATCTCTAATTGGAATAGAATTTCTTTTCTTTATTTCTCCAATTTTTTTAACGTTATTAAATCTTTTCAATAAGAGGTTTATAATTTTGTTATCTATAGAGTCTATTTTTTTTCTAAGTTTTAATAAACAGTTGATACTACTTTTATTCATATTTATATTTATAACTAAATTTTATAAAAATTTATGTAAAATAATAAGGTATGGAAACAAAAAAAATTAAAGTAGTAGCAATTGATGATGATGAAACAATTCTTGAAATGTATAAAAATGGTTTAATTAGTTTTGATGTAGTTACTTTTGATGATCCTAAAAAAGCAAAAAAATATCTAGATGATGTCAAGGAATCTGAACTTCCTAATATAATTCTTATGGATATAATGATGCCTTATATCGATGGAATAACTTTTATAAGAGAGATAAGATCATCAGATAAACTTGGAAAAATACCTGTAGTTGCGGTTAGTGGGCTTTCTGATGCTGCTACTTTAAACGATGCTTTGTTATTTGGAGCTGTTGATTATGTAATAAAACCATTTGATATAGAGGAGCTTAAGTCTCGTATAATAAGGATAACTTCAAAATATCCCATTAAAAGGTAATAAATCTGGAGGTTTAATGAAATTTTTTTCTATATTTGGAAAAACAGAGGATGGTTCAACTGAAAGACTTATTCAATACTCTGTGTTATATTTTGGGTTATACATTATATACACAATGCTTACGAAGGTATTAGAAAAGATTTATGGAGTTGGGGGAACAGTTTTTACAGTTTATAATACAATAGGAGGAATGTTAATATGTAATTTAGTCGTTTTATTATGGGGATGGTATAAATTTAAATCATCAACATATATAAAGTTTTTGGGAATAAATATGCCTAAAGAGTTTCTCTATATTATTCCCTCTGGTATATGTACAGCTGTAATAATACCTACAACTACACTTATGTATACTTTACCAATATCAGTAATGGTTGCAATGATAATTATGAGAGCAAGTATAATAATAATAAGCAGAATAATAGATCAAATTCAGATATGGCAAGGTATATTAAAAAAGAAAGTGTACTGGGAAGAAAACATTGGGGCTATATTTGCAATATTAGCTTTAAGTGTTCAGTTGTTTGTAAAAATAAAGATAGGAGAAGGAAGTTTTCTGGGTATAGAGAAAATTGAGTTTTTTAAAGTAAATCCCGGAGATTTTGATTTTATTCGTAATAAAGCTGCTATGACTATATTAACTTTTTATTTGGTTGCATATAGTATAAGGCTATATATAATGAATTATTATAAAAACACAAGACCTAAAGGTGCTATTTATGATACAAAAGGTTTTTTCGCTATTGAGCAAATATCAAGCACTTTATTTATAGTTATAGCTGGCTTTATTTACTATCATATTACTTATATTGATATATCATATGTCGATTATAAGAAAACTTTTGCTTATCAGTTTAAATCCGCTTTTGATAATGTGCCTGAAAAGTGGGA
>JAOAEH010000020.1 GCA_026416895.1 Elusimicrobiales bacterium | reverse complement strand
TGAAGATCCTAGATTCGAACCATTATCAAAAGATGAGTTTAAAAAAATAAATATAGAAATATCTTTATTATCTCCTTTAATAAAAATAAAGGATTTATCTGAGATAAAAGAAAATTTTCATGGGGTTTATGTTAAAAGAGGTAATAAAAGTGGCACTTATTTGCCGCAAGTATGGGAACATTTTTCTAACAAAGAAGATTTTCTTTTTTCTCTTTTAAATGAAAAAGTTGGAATAGAATATAAATATCTCTTTGATTCACAAACAGAGATTTATGTTTATACTGTAGAAAAAATAATAGAGTAGTGTACTTATTTTTTTGGTTTTACAAAGTTATCAATATAATCTGATCTCTGAACAACTACAAAGGTAAAGATTGCAGCAATTCCTATAATAGCTCCTAAAGAACCTCCAATTAGAAATCCTAATAAACCACCAGCTCCCAGAGTTGTTATATAACTTTTTTTATTGTCATTTATATCTTGAGCAAGTTTATCTATAAATGTTGGTTTTTCTTCAGTTTGATTTAATTTAGCTTCTATTGGTGACTTTGGATTTGGAATATTAGTTATATATTGTTTTGGTTGATAAGAAGATCCATCGAAATTAGTTTGATTAGAGGTGATAGATTTTGCATTTTCTAATGCTGAGTTTGCAAATATTGGTTGATTTATTGTTATTAAATTTGTTAATATGGTTAAAACTGAGATTATTTTTTTAATCATTTTACTCCTCCTAGTAATTATTTTAATTAAATTACAAATAGTATTCAAGAAATAAATGTACTATTTTTTTTTGGTAAATTGGTCCTATTAAGTGATATCTTTTATGGAAATTTTTTCTTCTTCATTTATAAATTCTAATAATTTATTTATTAATTCTTGTGGTGTAGTTGGATCCTCTAATAGTTCTACAACACTTGATAAGGTTAATCTTGTTAGTTTTTCATATATTCCATATTCTTTTAAAATTTGTTTTATTTTCTCTTTGTTATTTATTATATCCTCAGTTTTTGGTTTTTTTTCTATTTTTAATATTTTTTTACCATTGTTAATTATAAATTTTTTTTCTTTCTTCATTTCATTAATTAGCTCTAATTCTATTTGTTGAACTTTAGTTTTTAGTTTTTCAATTTCTTCATTAAGTTTTAGGTAATCTTCAAGTAATTGTTCAATTTTGTTTGTTTTGTTTGAATAAATATGACATATGTTTTTATAATCACACCATCTACATGCTTTTTCTGATGGATTTGGTGTAAAGTTATTTGACAAAATATTTTCTATTACTAATATAGCTTCATTCCAGAATTTTTCTATTTCTGAATCTTTAGCTCTTGGATATTTTATTTCTTTTAGATTTTCTACATAATAATATATCATACTTTCAACTTCTACAGATGAAACTTTTTCTGAATATTTTTCCTCTATTTTTTTTATTATATTTGGGTCAGATTCACATATCTTTTGATAAAAATATAGTTGATGAGGTGATCTTTCTCCTTCTTTTCCAGTTTTATAATCTATAATTACAATTTTTCCATTTCCAAGATATTCTATTTTATCTGCAATTATCATAAATTTATATCCATTTATTGTTACATATGTAGAATATTCTAAAAGAAATGGAAGTTTTTTGTTTTCGCTATGTTTAGAATAAAAGTTTTTGAGAATAGTTAGTATTTTTTGTAGATCAATTTTTTCATATTCTTCTGATGCATATCCTTTTTCATACCACGAATTTTTTTTCCATTCATTTATTGCAAACTGAATAATATCTTCAAGTGTAGGAGGAGGCACATAAGAGAAGAAAAACTCTAAAGCTGAGTGTATAACTCTTCCAATAAAAAAGAATTTTTTTGGTTTTTCTGGGACTTTATCAATGTATTTAAATTTATATTTCAAAGGACATTCATTGTAAAGAGACATTTTTGAATAGGAAAAAATAAAGGATTGATCTTTTATATCATTGCTTTTGAAATCATTTTTTTGTGGGTTATAATTAAAAATACTATCTTGAAGATAATCACTCATATGATATTATTTCCATAATTCTAGTTTCTTTATTTTCATATAAAGAACTAATTAAAATTTTGCCAATTTCAGGAGCTAAATAATAAATTGTGGATGTATTAGAACTAGGTGGTGTTTTTTTTATAACTATACAATTTTTAAAAACCCCCGCTTTTGTATTTATGACTTTATTTGTTTGCATTTCTACTATAGTTCCATCAGACTCTTTATATATTTTATCAAATATAGGATACTTTAATATTGTTTGGGTTGAGTTTTTTGTTTTTTCTAAAAAATCAAGATTTTTAAGGATATATTTTTTATTTATCTTTGTTAATAATTTTTTCCCAGCATATATTTCTGATATTAAATCAATTTGAGAAAATGTTTTATTCTTTATAATTATTACTTCTTTTGCATTTTTTCCAAAGCTTTGACTATCGCCTAGTATTATTTTTTTATAGGCAGGATAAAAATAATTTGGACAAAAAATTGCTCTGAAATAGGCTTCTTCTTTGTATTTTGAATTTGGAAAATCTTTAACTATCGTTTCAAAATATTTTTTCGATTTTTGACAATTATTTAAAAAAACGCTATATATTATTCCAACTTTATATAAAGCTTCTTCGAGTTTTATATGATTTTTTGATATTTGTAAATATTTTTCATAGTAAGAAATTGCTTCATTAAATTTGTTTTCTTCATAAAGTTTGTTTGCTTGTTCTAATACTTTTTCAGAACAACTGCTAAAAATGAATAATCCTATTAATAAAATTTTCTTTTTTTTAAAAGTATAAAATTTCATTTAATTTAAAAATACCCCCACCAGGAATCGAACCTGGATCAACTGCTTAGAAGGCAGTTGCTTTATCCATTAAGCTATGGGGGCAATATTTAATAAATATTTTATCAAATTCAAGAGTTTTTTTCTACGTATTTTATAGCATTTATAGCTGCTATTGCACCACTTGAAGCAGCAACAATTGCCTGCTTGTATATTTTGTCAACTACATCCCCGCAAGCAAAAATTCCTTCTACTGATGTTTGGTAATTTGAATCAACTATTATATATCCATCATCATCGATTTTGAGTTTTCCTTTAACAAGTTCTGTATTAGGGTTATGTCCTATAGCGACAAATATAGCGCTTACTAATAATTCTTTCTCTGAATTGTCTTTTACATTTTTTAAAATAACCTTTTCTACTTTATCATTTCCTGTTATTTCTTTTACGACAGTGTTATATATTATTTCTACTTTTGGGTTTTTTTTAATTTTCTCTTGAACTAGCGGAGCAGCTCTAAGAACATCTCTTCTATGTATTAAATATACTTTATTTACAAAATTTGTAAGAAAACTTGCTTCTTCACAAGCACTATCTCCCCCTCCAACAACACATACATCTTTACCTTTATAGAAAAAACCATCGCATGTTGCACAATAGGAAATACCTTTATTATTAAATTTTGCTTCGGATTCTATTCCAAGAGTGCGTGGAGTAGAACCAGTTGCTATGATAAGAGATTTAGCAAAATAAATATAATTTCCAGTTCTTACTTGAAAAGGTTTGGTTATTATTATGTCAGTTGCAAATTCTGTAGAAAACCCGGCTCCAAGTCTTTTTGCTTGATTGATCATTCTTGACATTAAATCATAACCACTTATTGATTTTTCAAATCCTGGGAAGTTTTCTATACTCATAGTTTGTAGAAGTTGTCCACCAGGCGCAGGTCCTCCAATTATCATACTTTTCATTCCACCCCTTTGTGCATATATTCCAGCGGTTAAACCTGCAGGTCCACTTCCTATTATTACAATATCAAACTCTTTTGTATTCATATTTGTTCTCCTTTTGTATATTGAGCTAATGATGAAGATGTTTCCCAAAATGTTACACTTTTTATATTTTTGATTCCGATTTTTTCCAATGATGTTAGTATAAATTTGGCAATAATTTCAGCTGTTGGATTTTCGTCAAATAGTAATACTTTTTGATTATATTTTATTAAGACTTCTGTGAGAGGATCTCCCTTATATAAAAATGTAGTGTGATCTAAATTTTCATTTAACCAATTACTAACTATTTTTTTTATTTCATTGAAATCCATAACCATATTTTGTTCATCTAAAACTTCACTTTCTATTAAAATCTCAATTTTTCCATTATGACCATGTAAGTTTTCGCATTTACCGTTATATTTGTATAATCTATGAGCGTATGAAATTTCAAAAATTTTTTTAACTTTAAATTTTTCCATACCAAAAATTAATTTTATTTAATTTCGGAACAAAAAGTAAAACTTTTTAGTAAATATTTTAGCTTTTCTTTATTATTTTTTAATCTTTTTATTTCTTTTTTATAAAATTTCTCAAATGATTTTAGAGACTTTAGTTTTAAATATATGTTATTTCTTATATCTCTATATTGTTCCATATCTGCTTTTGATATTTCATGATAATAGTTAGTGTAAGTGTTATAATATGAATTATTTCCTTTTTTAGCTTTTTCAGTTTCAATATCATATAATACTCTGAAAAAATTTTCTGAATCAATATCATTTAATGATTTTTTTAGTTTTTTTAAAGTATCTAAATTGTAAGAAAGATCTATTGCTGGCCTTAAGCATCTTTTATTTGGAGTTTTTTCTTCATTTTTAATTATATCCTCAAATTTGTTTTCATTTAAAAAATAATAACATATTTTTTCTTTATAGTTTGTATTTTTTATTTCATTAGTCATTTCAGGTGTAAAATGAGTCAAAAGAAATTCTATTTCAAAATAACCTGAAAGTATTTTTACTTCATATGGTATTTCATCTTTTATATTATTTTTTTTTCTTATATTATATTCGTAAAGAGTTTTAGCAACTTGTGTAAGAATTAGATTATAATCTTCATACGTTTTTTTGGGTACTAATATTTGTTTTTTTTCAATATTTATTATTGAACAATCTATTGAATAGTCATTGTTAAATGATATTAGAGCTGGTTCTTTTGCTAAATAATTTACTAGATAGGAATATTTTGATTTCTTTAATGAAATAAGAAAATCCCTTATTTCCAAATCCGAATAATTTAAAAAATTATTGTAGCATGATGTTAGAAATAATATAATGAAGATTAATTTTATTTTATGCATAATGATTTTATTTTTTTAAGCAACCTTTTTACAAGTTTTTTTGGGAAACCAACTACATTAGTGTAATCACCTACTATTTTGGTTATTAATTTATCATTTTTATCTTGAACTGCCCAACCTCCTGCCTTATCAAGATGTTTTGAAGCAATTTTGTTTATCTCAGTATTATTTAGCTTTTTCATGTAACATAAGGATTTTTCATAATCAGTAAAAATTAAACCTTTGTTTAGAAGGATAACAGTTACTCCTGTGTAGATTTTTTGCCAACTTCCTGATTGAATTTTTAGTAATCTTTTTGCATCTTTTATGTCTTTGGGTTTGCCTATAACATTGCCTTTGCAAAAGACTATAGTGTCTGCCCCAATAACAATATCATGTGGATATTTTTTTGCTACTTCTAATGCTTTTATTTTTGATAATTCCATTACTATTTTATGTGGTTTAGTATATTTGGATTTTTCATTTACTTTAGGATGAATAACTTTAAATTTTATACCCATTTCTTTGAGAATTTTTTTTCTTCTTGGAGAGGAAGAAGCAAGTATTATTTTCATTTTATTATTTGTTTGTATATAATTGAGGTTATGAAGATACCAATTACTGTAGCAAAATTAAATTTAAAGATACAACCTGCTGTAAGCTGTATTATTCCTAGGTCAATTGTTGTTGGATTAAGTCCGGTATTTATAGAGTTTTGGAGAATTGTTATAACATTTGAGTTTGGTTGCCATATTATTGATGCTATTTTTATTAAGGTTGTACCAACAAGACTTCCTACTATAACAACAACTATGGTATGAATAAGAGTTTTCATTCTTTTTCTTCTTTATCTATTGTTATATTTGTAGTAAACAAAGTATTAGCTCCAATCCAATCAAGATAATCTTCGTTTCCATCTATTATTGGTAAAAATATTATTTCTGGTATTGAATAAGTATGATTATCCTTTATATATTTTATTACGTCTTTTATTAAAGTAGTCTTAGTCTTTATTATTAACATTATCTCTTTAGAGTTTTCAATTTTTTCTTGCCATCTATATATCGAAGTAACACTATTTATAATATTAACACATGCAGCCAATTTGTTTTCTACAAGGCCAAAAGAAATCTTATTTGCTAATTCGACTGAATCAGTTGTTACAAAACATACACAATATTTTATTTCGCTCATAAATAATATAATACTAAAAAAAAATAAAAAATTGATAAATTATATTTATGGTTGTAATTTTTAATTTAAATATGACTATCGATAAAATTTTTTTAATACCTAATTTTAAAAAAGGTCATACTTATAGATTAGATCCAAAAATAGTAAGATGTGGAGGAAAAGGTGCAAATGTAGCAAGAGCACTTTCTGTTTTTAGTCGTGATTATGTTTTAATGGGATTTTGTTGTGGATATAATGGTAGATTAATAATTGATTATCTTAAAAAAGAGAGTTTAAATTATGAAGTGGTCTATCAAGAAAAAGGAGAAAGTAGAGTTTGTGTTAGTATTGTAGATAGGGATGGAGTTTCAACAGATATAAATGAAGAAGGTCCTTATATTGAAGAAACTTCTATTTATGAGTTTCTTAATAAGTTGAGAACTTTATCTTCCAAAGTAAAAATAATTGTTGTTTCTGGAAGAATGCCTAAGGGATTGCCAAAAAGATTTTATAAAGAAATTTTTAATATATTAGATAGGAATAAGGTGGAAATTTATGTTGATGTAACATATCCAGCTACTGAGTATTTTTTAAATTTAGGTTGTCATACTTTAAAAATAAATTCTGATGAATTTAGAGATATAAGTAAAAAGATAAATTCTGAAAAAAATGTTTTAGATTTTTATTTAAAATATAAAGAAAAAGGGCTTAAAAATTTAATAGTTACTGATAAGGAAAAAAAGATAATTGCTATCTGTGAAGATAAAGTTTTTAATATATTTCCTCCAAAAATAGATTCTGTAATATGTGGAGTTGGAGCTGGTGATTCATTTATGGCTGGTTTTGTGTATGGAAAAATTAATAATTTTAGTTATGAAAAATCTTTGAAAATTGCAACTTCATTTGCTGTTTCAGACGTACTAACTATTGGAGCTGGAAGTATAAGTAAAAAAGATGTTTTTAAGTTTATTAAAGAGATTAAATTATATGAAAAAGGAGGTATATAGATGAGTAGTTTTTTAAATAAATTAATCTTAAGTGAAGTGGAGGTTTATGAGATTAGTAAAGTTTATAATATAAATATTCCTCAATATTTTTATATGCCTTATGACAAAATAGATAAAGAAAAATTTATTCAAGAAGCTCTAAGTTTTAGTAGCAGTAAAGTTGTGGTAAAAATAGTTTCTTCTAAAAATCTTCATAAAACTGATGTTGGAGGTGTTAAAGTAGTATCAAAAGATAAAAATAGCATTAGCAAAATATTTGATGAAATGATTTTAATAGAATGTGATGGAATTTTAGCTGTTGAATTTTTAGAACATTCTCCAGCTTTAGGGGAAGAAATACTTATAGGTATTAAATATGACAATGCTTTTGGTTTTATAATGATGATTGGTCCTGGTGGGACATATACTGAAAAACTTATAAAAAGCATTAAAAAAGAATATATCCCTGAGTTTTTGTCATTACCTTGTAGCGATGAAGATATTGTAAGGTTTATAGGAAAAAGTTGGACTTTTTCATATACACTTGGAAAAGTTAGAGGAGTTTTTCCAAAAACTACTTTAGAAGAGATAGTTAAAACGTTAAAATCATTTATAAATTTAGTTATTGACTTTGAAAAGAAGAATCTTATCATTGAAGAACTTGAAGTAAATCCTTTTATAGTTTCAAATGGTAAGTTATATGCAGCTGATGGTGTTTTAAGATTTAAGAGTAATATAGATGAAAAAAGAGTTATACCTACAGAATGTGCTTTGGATAGTTTAACATCACCTAAAAATATTGCTTTTTGTGGTGTTAGTGAAAAAAAATATAACATGGGAAGAATCATACTTAATAATACAATTAAAGCTGGTTTTTCAAAGGAGAATATGTATATTATAAAAGATGGGGTTGAAAGCATTGATGGTATTAAATGTTATAAAAATCTTTTATCAATTCCAAGTAATAAAATTGATATGTATATTATTTCTGTGCCAGTTGATAATGTAGTAGATGTAATTAAAGAAGTAGCAGATAGTAGTAAGGTTAATGGCGTAGTTTTAATTACTGGTGGAGTAGGAGAAAAATCTGGAACAGATGATATTCAGCATAATATTATATCCTTAGTTGAAAAAGCACGCAAAAACAATCCAGATTTTGCCTTAAATGGTGGTAATTGTATGGGTATTGTTTTGAACAGAACTAATGTTAATACTTTTTTTATACCGGAATACAAAATGAGACCCCCTATAGGTAAAAATCCAAATATGGTTCCTTCAGCTTTTGTAAGTCAAAGTGGTGCATTTGTTATTTCGACACTTACTAAAATCCCTCATATAGTTTGTGATTATACAATTACTGTTGGAAATCAACAAGATGTTACCGTAGTTGATTATATAGATTATTTTTCTAAAAAAGATGTGAAGGTGATTTTATCTTACATTGAAGGATTTAAAAGTTTAGATGGTAGAAGGCTTATTGAAATTTCCAAGAGGATGAAATCAGATGGAAAAATATTGGTTATATATAAGGCTGGAAGAACATCAGTTGGGCAAAAAGCTGTAATGGGGCATACAGCTTCAATCGCAGGTGATTATATTGTTTTTGAAAAACTTCTTAATGAGTCTGGAGCAATTATATGTAGCAGTTTTGATGAGTTTTGTGATATGGCTTTTTTGACTACTTATGCTTCTTTATATAATTTTGAAAATAATAGGGCTTTCTTTTTAAGTAATGCTGGATTTGAAACAACAGGTATGGGAGATAATATATCTTTTTTAGAACCATTTATGGGTGATGAAACTCTTAAAGAAAAAATTAATCAGATACTTAAAAAGTTTAAACTTGATTTAATAGTAGATTTTAGAAATCCTATGGATTTAACTCCTATGGCTTGTGATGAAGCAATAGCTGAGATAATAACGGCTATTTATGAATCTGGTTTTTATAGTAGTATATTTGTTTCAATGATTCCATTAACTCCAGCAATGAATACTATAAAATCTCAAGATTCTCCTGATGACTTTGGAAAATCATTTATTAATTATATATCACAACTTATTGAAAAAAAGAATGTTTTTATATCTCTATGTGTAGGAAGTGGTAATAGGTATGATTCCTATGTGGAATATGCTATAGAAAAAGGATTTGTTGTTTTTAGAAGTGCTGATCGAATGATAAAATCTTTTGAAAAATTTATTTATGCTATTAGAAATAGTTAATAAAAGGAGGTATTATGGATAGTTTTATTTTTCAAAATCCTACAAAAATAATTTTTGGAAAGAATACAGTTAATAAAATTGGTAAAGAGGTATCGGTATATGGAAAAAAAGTATTGTTTGTTTATGGCATGGGAAGTATAAAGAAAAATGGTGTTTATGATAAAGTTGTAGAAAGCTTTAAAAAATTTGGAATTTCTTTTATTGAACATAATGGAGTAAAACCAAATCCAGTTCTTTCTCATGTAAAAGAAGGAATAAGAAAATTTAGAGAAGAAAAATGTGACATAATAGTTGCTTGTGGTGGTGGAAGTGTAATTGATGAAGCAAAAGCGATTGCTGCTGGTATAAATTATAATGGAGATGTTTGGGATTTTTTTATAAATAAATCAAAAATAGAAAATGCTGTTCCAATTTTGTGTGTTCTTACTCTACCTGCAAGTGGTTCAGAAG
>JAOAEH010000070.1 GCA_026416895.1 Elusimicrobiales bacterium | reverse complement strand
GAGTTTAGAAAACATGATATTGCTTATACTATGATGAAATTAATACTTGATGATATAACTCAAAATCAAAAAATTGTTGATGTGGTTTATGCCACAACAAGAACAACCTCGTATGCTCCTCAAAAATTAACTGATAGTTTGGGTTTTCTTAAACTTGGAATATTCCCGAATACTCATAAAGTTGCTGAAAATGAAACTCATTGTTTTACAGCATATCTTACTGAAGAAGCACTTAGAAAAAGGAAAAAAACACCAATTATTATACCAGAGATTTCTCCTTTTTATGATATAGTTTTAAAGCAGATAAAACTTGAGCAAGCAAGCGTTTTGAATATAAGAGGTAAGTATTCAGATTATAGTATCAAAATACCGTTAGTAGATTTTGAAGTTATAACAGCATCTGAATTTATAAAAAGAAGATATAAAAAGATTAAACAGAATAGTTTCTTTACACATACTTTTATGCCATTTCATGAACCAAACATACTTCTTGTTAGTTTAGATGGTAAAACTGAAGTTTATATGACTTATAATCCTAAAGATAAATATAGTGTGTTTGTAGGAGGAGTAACAAATCTTGAAGCGGAGATAGTTCTTGAAAGTGTGGCAAAAAAAATGCAGGAACTTAATATGGCATATCTTGAAATACTTTTTGATGCATATTCACCTAAACTTCATAGAGCTGCTATAGATGCAAGATTTATTCCTTCTGGGTATTTTCCAGCAGCGAAACTTGTCAATGGAGAAAGATATGATTATATAATATTTTCAAAAACTTTTGAGATGTTAGATTTTAGAAATGTTAAATTGTATTCTTTGTATAAAAACTTTCTTAAAGAGTATTTAAAACTTTGGAAAGAAAAGTATATAGAAATGGTTTTTGGAAAATGATTAAAGAACTTGATATAGAAACAAAATTACCACATCCTTCTGTTCCTTTAAAAAAGAAGTCAATATTAGAAGAGTTATGTGAAACTAACCCATTTAATTATTCTTCTAAAACTCTTTCTCTTTTTGTTGAAGCAATGAGATATACTTGTGTATTTCAATATAAAAATTCTAAATTTATAAAAAAATATTACGATTATAACAATTTTGATCCTTCTAATATAAAAAAACAAAGTGATCTTTTGAAAATTCCTTATGTACATGTTAGTGCTTTTAAAGAGCGAGAACTTACTACTTTGAAATCACATAAAATAGTGCTTGAATTAAAATCGAGTGGTACATCTGGTCAGAGATCAAGAATACAACTTGACTTAGGTTCTTTACTTAGAGTTAGAAGAATGGCTTGGAATGTCTTTTATACTTTAGGTTTATGTGATATTGAAAATAAATATGATTATATTTGTTTTACATATGATCCTGAATTTGCTGGTGATATTGGCACTGCATGGACTGATAAGCTTATAACTTCATTTACTCTAGTAGGAGAGGTTTTTTATTGTTTTAAATGGGACGAAGCAAAAAATGATTTTTATTTTGATATTGGTTCAGCTGTGATGAAAATTCGTCAATATGAGGAAAAAAATAGCAGAGTAAGATTGATAGGATTTCCTGCTTTTGTATTAAAACTTACTGAGGAGTATAAAAAAAGATTTGGAAGATATCCTAAACTAAATCAAAACTCTTTTGTTATTACAGGAGGTGGTTGGAAAACTCTTGAAAATGAAGCTATTGATAAGTCTGTTTTTAGAAAGATTCTTTCAGATAATTTGTCGATCCCTGTTGAAAATATAAGAGATCTTTTTGGAATGGTTGAGCATGGTGTTGCTTATGTTGATTGTAAATATGGTAATTTTCATATTCCTATTTATGGTAAAATAGTTTCATTAGATCCTTATACTTTAAAACCTCTAAAATATTCAAAGAAAGGCTTGCTTGAATTTATTACTCCTTATCTTACATCATATCCTTCTTTTGTTTTGCTTTCAACTGATTGGGGGAAAATTATAGAAGGATGTGATTGTGGTCTAGATGGACCTGTCCTTCAAGTTTTAGGCAGGGCTGGTATAGTTAAACATAAAGGTTGTGCTATTTCAGCATCTGAAAAATTTGGTGTTTAAAAATATAAGGCATATTTTGGAGGAAAAATGGATTTAAATAGTTTTTATGTTTTTTCAAAAAGATTTAATTCAATTGATGATTCAGTTTTTAAGTATATAGAAAAAAACATATTTAATTTAAAGCAAAAAATGTATTCTAAAAATATTTCTGAGATAGTAGAAATTTTAGATAAAGTAGGTAAAGTTTTTTCAGATAAAAATTCTATATATTATAAACTTGCTCTTAAAGATCTTATGGAAAATATTAAATTTTCAAAGCAGATGATAAAAGAAACTCTTGAAATAGTTCCTCAAATCCTTTCTAAAAGTAGTCTTCAAAAAAGACTTTCTCTTGAATTAATGTATCCAAAATCATTGGACAGTTTGATAGATCGTTACAATTATGATGGTTATTTAAAAGTATATCCAAAAGGCGTGGTTTTTCATGTTGGTGCTGGGAATGTTTTTATTGGTATTTTAGATTCACTTATAAATGGTATTATAACTAAAAATATAAACATAGTTAAGATTTCATCTAAAGGTTCAAATTTTATGAATATATTTTCTTATGCAGTAGAAGAAGTTGATAAGAAATCAATTATTGCTGATTCCTTTGCTATATTCAAATGGAAAGGAGGAGAAGAAAAAGATATTGAAAGAAAAATTCTTTCGTTTTCAGATCTTGTTGTAGTTTGGGGTGGATATGATGTTTCAGAATATTATAAAAAGAATACACCGTTTAATGTTGATTTGGAGATCTTTGGCCCTAAGACAAGTTTTGGAATAATTTTTGAAGATTATCTTATGAAAATAGGTTATAAAGAAGCTGCTAGGAGAATTGTTAAAGATTGTGCAATGTGGGATCAAGGAGCTTGTTCTAATATGCATGATCTTTATATAATTTGTGATGAAAAAAAAAGAGATATAATAGTCAAAAATCTTATGGAAGAAATAGAAATAGCTTTTAAAGAGTTTGAAAAAAAACTACCATGTGGTAGAATTGACCCTGATGAGATGGTTGAAATATTAAAAGCAAGAGAATTAGCAAAAGTTGATTCATCTTTTTCTAATTCAAAATTAGTTTTT
>JAOAEH010000077.1 GCA_026416895.1 Elusimicrobiales bacterium | reverse complement strand
AAGCATATGGTGGAGCTTATATTGCTATGAGTTCTAAATATCTTGGTGGAGATATCAATTATGCTTTACCAAGTGCTGAGATAGCTGTTATGGGACCTCAAGGTGCAATAGAAATATTATATTCAAAACAACTTAAAGAAGTAAAAGATGAAGAGAAAGATTTATTGAAAGCTAAACTTACGCAAGAGTATTGTGAAAAATTTGCTTCGCCATATCAGACAGCATCTACTGGTTCTATTGATGAGGTTATAGAACCAAGACATGTGAGATATAAGCTTATAGAAGCATTTAAAATATTGAAAAACAAAAATGTTGGAAATTTTAAGGAAATAAAAGGCAATATACCTCTTTAGTATGAATGTAAAATTTTGGGGTAGTAGAGGTTCTATTCCTGTTTGTGGAAAGAAGTTTTTAAAATATGGTGGCGAAACGACATGTCTTTCTTTAACAGACAAGGATGGTAATATAATTGTAATAGATGCTGGTACTGGAATTAGAAATTTGGGTAAAGAAATTGAAAATAAAGGAATTAGGAGAATTTATATAGTTTTTACTCATCAACATTTGGATCATATATTAGGTTTTCCTTTTTTCACTCCTCTTTACAATGCAAAAAACGAAATTATTATAACAGGTTGTTCTTATAATTTAGATAGCATTTGTAAGGTTATTTCAGAAATTATGAAACCCCCTATTTTCCCAGTAAAATTTGAAGAAGTATATGCAAAAATTAGTTTTATTGCTATGAAAAAAGATGGTATAAAGATAAACAACCTGAAAATAGTTCCAATTGAATTAAGTCATCCAGATGGAGGATTAGGTTATAGATTTGAAGAAAATAATAAAAAAATAGTTTTTTTAACTGATAATGAACTAAAGTATATCCACCCAGGAGGTAGAAGTTTTGACGAATATGTTCAATTTGCAAAAAATTGTGATGTTTTGATAAGCGATGCAGATTATACAGAAAAAGAGTATGAAATTAAAAAAACATGGGGGCATTCAACTTATATTGACGCTTTAGAGCTTGCTATTAAATGTAATGCAAAAAAATTTATACTTTTTCATCATAATCAAGAAAGAACTGACAAACAAATAGACTTAATTGTAGAAAAATGTAGGAAGATAATTTATGAAAATAAGATAGATATGAAATGTTTTGCAGCTAAAGCGGGAGAGGAAATAACTATCTAAAATTTCTTGATTTGTACTTAATTTAATTATAAAATTTAGGTTATGAATTACTATATTTGGAAAGATGTTTCTTTTTATATATATGTTGTTTTAGCTTTTTTGTCTGCTATTGTTTTAGTATTCTCAATACGCAGACTTATTAGGGATGAGGATAAAGAAGATGATGAAAATAATCTTTCGGTATCTTTTGAAAATAATTCAAATGAAGCATTGAATAAAGATTTGAATTTATCTGAAAGTAATGAAGTTAACCGTGAAAATGAACTTCAAAAACAAGCGGAAGATATTGTATTTGTGGAAGATAGCAAAAGAGAGGAGACTATATTTGATAATTTAGTTAACAATGTAGAGTTTAATAAAGAGTCGGAAGATAAAAATGAAAAATTAAATGAAAATGAAGTAAATCTTGGTATTGTTTTTTTGAAAAACATAAATGAGAATTTATCTATTGTTAGAGATATAGATTTAAAAATCAAAAATTTAGAGTTAAAATTTAATGAATTTGAAACTAAATTTGCTTCTTTTGATAATGAAATAAAAAATGTAATTAGAAGTGAATTATCTGAAATAATTTCTGAGTTAACCAATAAGAATTTAGAATTTGGAGATTTACCACAAAAAACAACTCCAAAATATGTTAGTAAATATTTAAGTGATATAGTTGAAGACTTTGATTTGCTTGAGAGAGAGGTTATTAAAAAAAGAATTTCTGCTATAATTAGTGATTTAAATAAAATATCAGGTGAATAGAAAGATATTTTTTATATTTTTTTTGCTTAGTGTAGAAATATATGTTCATTCTTCGATAAAGGATACTTTTAGTGATAAAGCAAGAGGTCAGAGTGTATTTTCAGTTTTAAAATCTCCAATTTCTCCCTATTTTTATTCTTTTGGTGGAGCTGGTAGTGCGGTTTTAGTAGAAGATAATGTATTTTTAAATCCTGCATCAATGTATACTAATTATTCTAATTCATTTTTTATCGGTTTCCATAAAAACAATGTTGATTCTTTTCAGACAGATTTTGCTTTTTTGTATAGAAGAAAATATAATGTGATAGGGGGTTTTTCTTTCTCTTATATTGATTATGGTGATTTTTTAAAGATTAATGAAAATGGTAATATAATTGGAAAGTTTTCACCATATGACTTTGTTTTGTCTTATTCTTATGGATGGGGTAGGAAAGAAAGGTTTGGATTTAGAGTAAAATATGTTGAGTCAAATCTTGTATATGAAAAAAGTAGAGGAATTGCTTTTGATTTTGGTTTTAATCTTAAAAATAAAAATTCAGGGCTTTCTATAACTGTAAAAAATATTGGTCCTTCTGCAAAAATTTCTAGTAAATATTACTCTCTTCCATTTGAAATAGCTACTGGATTTAATTATATATATTCTAGGAATCTTAAAGGTGTTTTTGAGTTAAAATTTCCTGTTGATAATAAGGCATATACTGTTGGTGGAGTTGAATATAAGATTGAATACAACATTATAACATTTTGTTTTAGAATAGGTGTAAATACCCTTAATTTTAGAGAGCTTGGTTGGAGTGGAATTTTTAGTGGTGGGTTTGGTTTATATTCAAGTGGAGTTGGATTTGAATACTCATTTATTCCATATTCTAATATAGATAATATTCATAAAATTGTGCTTAAGTATAGTTTTGGTAATTTTAGAGTAGAGCTAGAAGAAGAAAAAAACAAATTTGAAGAGTTTGTTTTAAAGGAGATTTCTCTTAAGAAAAAAATTGCAGTTTTTGATTTTAAAAGTAAAGATTTTGAGTATAGTAGTTTAATAGCTAATTCAATAGAAGAAAAACTTATTGAAAAAAAACACAGTGTTATAAGTAGATTAGATCCTTTATATATATCTAATTCAAAGAAATTTTATGAGGGCATAAATGATATTATTGAAGTTTCAAAAAAGATGGGAATAGATTATGCCGTATGGGGAGAAATAATAAAAGATAATGATATTAAAGCTAGTTTTAATATAATTATAATTTCTATAAAAGACAATAAGATTAAAGAGTATTCTTTAACTTCTAATATTTATGATATAAAAAACATTACTACTAAATTTGTAGATGAGATATCTTCTTTTATTCATAAAGATTAGGATTTCTTTAAATGATATAATATGATTATATGGTTGACTCTTCAAGTAAAAGAGATATTCTTTTTGAAGAATTTTTTTCACCTACGAAAATAATTATTAATCACCAACGATTTGAAAGTTTTAAAAAATTTATTAGTTGGATTCTTAAGATTATTTATCCTTCTGTTGAAAAACATGTATCTTATAAAGATCTTGAAGAAAAAGCACTAAAATCAAGCTCCTTTTCTACTGTTTTTGAAAATGGGTTGTTTTTTCCACATTTGAAGCTTGAAGAGATAGAGGAATTTTATTCTGTTTTTGTCGTTCTTTCTAATTATCTTGTAGAACCTAATAGTAAAATGGAAGTTAGAGTAACTTTCCTTTTACTTTCTCCTTTAAATCAATCTTATTTTGAAAAACATTTGAATATAATTGGTTTAGTATCAAATATTCTTCGTGATTCAGCTGTCATAAAAAAATTGTCAGAATTTAGAACTTCACAAGAGATTTATAATCATTTAAAAACCCTTCTTTAATATGAAGGACAAAATAAAAAGTATTCTTGTTTTAAGCACAGCAGTTCTCAGTTTTATATCATTTTGGAGAGCAAGTGCAATAGTTCTTTGTGATTTTGGTTCTAGTGCATTTTATGCTGGTGGTATTGCTGCTAAAGCATATGGTCCAGCTTTTCCTTATTTTATAGTTTTGGTTATGATTATTGCAGGTTTTTTACTTATGGCATTTATAGAATCTTCCTCGATTTTTACTAGAGGTGGTGTTTATGTTGTTGTAAAAGAAAGCTTGGGTAAAACACTTGCTAAATTTTCTGTATCTGCATTAGTTTTAGATTATCTTCTTACAGCACCTGTTAGTTCAGTTAGTGCAGGACTTTATCTTTCTTATTTTATAAATAGTATT
>JAOAEH010000030.1 GCA_026416895.1 Elusimicrobiales bacterium | reverse complement strand
GATATTAAAGCTTTTGGATTTCTTGTAAGTTCTGCTGCTCCAGCATCTGCCAAATATTCTCTTTGCCTTGATATTGCCATAGCAAGTATTCTTGATATAATTGGAGAAAGTATTAAAAGTATTATCCATATTAAAAATATTATTCCGGAGCCACCGCGTGACCTCGATCTTGATGTTGAATAAGTTCTATATCTGTTTGACCTAGCAATAAAATCAGATATCATTGCTATGGCATTCATTAATACAGTTGTAATAGTCATCAATCTTATATCATAAAATCTTATATGACTTATTTCGTGTGCTATTACTGCTTGTAGTTCTTCTCGTGAAAGGTTGTCTAAAAGTCCTTGAGTGACAAATATATAGGATTTTTGTGGAGAAAAACCAGTTGCAAAAGCATTTAAATCATAGTCTGGAACTATATAAACTTTTGGTTTTGGTATCCCTGCAGCAATAGACATTTCTTCTACTACATTAATAAGTTGTTTCTCTTTTAAATCTGCTTCATTAACTGGCCTTGCTCCTGTTGATTGGACTATCATATTTATTCCGTTTATAAATGCATTTATAACAAGTATAGCAGAAAGCAAAAGAGCTGATATGGTCCCGTAAGGTATAAACTGTTTAGTTGTTTCAATAGAATAATATTCATTATATGTAGATTTTGGAATGTTTTGCAGATAAAAGTAATCAAAGCCGAAACCTATAAAAGCAAAAAAACATATAAATATAAATAAAATTATTAAAGTTAATCTTTTGTTTTTTTGCTGTTGTTCAAATATGTTCATTTAATTTTATTTGAATGAAAGATCTACTTTTGGAGCCTCTCTTTCAGTCGAATTTGCTGGTAATTCGAATAATTCGAATTCCTTAAAACCCAGCATAGATGCTATTAGATTATTTGGAAATATTTGTATTTTGATATTATATTTTGTAGTGACATCGTTATAAAATTGTCTTGCAAAAGAAATTTTATTTTCAGTTGTTGTTAATTCTTCCATTAGTTGGGATACTTGTTGGTTTGATTTTATTTCTGGATATGATTCTGCTAGTGCAAATAATCTTCCAAGGGCTTGTGTTATAATATTTTCATTGGCAAAACCTTCTTTTAAATTTCCTGATTGAAAAGCATTTATTGCTTTTGCTCGTGCTTCTATAACTTTTTCAAGAGTTTCTTGTTCAAATTTCATTACACCTTTTACTGCATTGACAAGATTTGGTATTAAATCATGTCTTCTTTTTAATTGAACATCTATTTGAGCAAAAGCATTTTTAACCATATTTCTTAAAGAGACAAGTGAATTAAAAGTAAATATAAGCCAAATAATTATTATTCCAACTATAATTGCAATTACAGTCATATAAATCCTCCTTTTAAAGTATTATACTAAATTAAAGTTAATACTTCATGGGAATTTTTTCTCACATATACTGTATCTTCAATTCTAACTCCAAATTTTCCATACAGATATATTCCTGGTTCTATAGTTATAGTCATCCCTTCTTTAAGTTTTGTAGATGTTTTTGGATTTATCCAAGGTTCTTCATGTATTTCAAGACCAACTCCATGACCTGTGCCGTGTGTAAAATATTGACCATAACCATTAATGGAAATTATTTCTCTACATATTTTATCTATCTCATTAGATAAGACTCCTTCTTTTATTGTTGATATCCCTTTTTTTTGTGCTTCTTCAACTATTTTATATACTTTTTTAAATTCATCTGTTGGTTTTCCATAAAAAAAAGTTCTAGTCATATCTGAACAATATCTTTTGTATATACAGCCAAAATCTATTAGAACTACTTCATTGTTTTTTAGTTTCCTTTCAGATGTTTCATGATGAGGAAGAGCACTATTTGGGCCAAAAGCAACTATTGTTTCAAATGATCTTTCAGATGCTCCCATTTTTTTCATTATATATTCAAGTTCTCGTGCTATCTCAATCTCTTTTATGCCCTTTTTTATCTTATTTTTTATTAATTTGTATGACTGAGCTGCAATTTGACAAGATTTTTTAAGATTTTCTAATTCCTCTTTCTTTTTTGTCATTCTAAACTCTTTAAGAAAACCACTGATTGCTTCAAATTTCATATCTATATATTTCTTAGCTTCATCATATAAAACTGTTGAGCTATCAAATACCACTTTAGTTAATTTAAGATTTGATATCTTTTGAGATATACAATCATAAGGGTTTTCATATATTGATATTTTTGCCCAACTACATTTTTCTGAAAAATGTTCAAAAAACATTTTTGGTATAAATGCAAAAACTTCCTTTTGTGTTACTAGTAAAAAGGTTCTGTCTTGGTGAAAGCCTGTGAGAAAAAAAACTTCTTTTGGAGTTGAAAAGATTATTCCTTCAATTTTTTCTTCTTTTAATTTTTTTTGAAGTTCATTAGTTCTTTCATAATGAATATTCATTTTAAATCCTCCTTAAAATACCATAATATAAAAAATCATTTTTTTCTTTCAATATTTAATGATTATATTTTTATTTTTTTGTATAATAGTAAATTGTGCGGGCGTAGTTCAGTGGTAGAACGAGACCTTGCCAAGGTCAAGACGTGGGTTCGATTCCCATCGCCCGCTTATGTTTGATATAAAATCTTACAATCTTTAGAAAAATAAGAATAAGTTATATTTTTTTTCAAGCTTATAAGTTAAGTTATATTTTTTATAAAATTTTTGAATTTATATGAGAGTTCAAATAACTCTTGTGGGGAAAGTTCTTCTGCTCTAGTATTTGTTTTTAGATTAAAATTGTTTATTATTTCTGTTATAATAGTTTTGTTAAGTTTTAAAGATAATGAAAGTGAATTTATCAAAGTTTTTCTTTTATAAGCAAAAGCTGCTGATATAAATTTTTGGTAAGTAAAAAACTCTTCTTCGTTAGGGATTTTATCTTTTATTTTTATTTTTAGTACTGCAGAATCCACTTTGGGTATTGGTTTGAAATTTTTTTTAGAAACTTCAAATAAATATTCTGTATCACATAATATGTTTATCAAGGCAGAAAGATAACCATAATTATTATCAAAAGGTTTTGCTATTATTTTTTTAGCTACTTCTTTCTGAAACATAAATATTGCTGTTTTAAAATTTTTGAGTTTTATTACTTTCTCTAAAATTGCTGTTGAGATATGGTATGGAAGATTTCCACAGAAATAACTTTGGGTAAGATATTCTTCATTTATTTTTAAAAAGTCTTTATTTATTATTTTTATGTTTTTAAATTTTTTTTTGATAATGTCTACAAAGTATGGATCTATTTCAATTCCAATGTATTTTTCAAGATATTTTGGATATAAAAATTGTGTAAGAGCTCCATAACCAGGTCCAATTTCAACTATAGTATTATCTTTTGCTTCAGTGCTAAAAATATCTGTTATTTTTTGAGCTATATTAACATTTTCTAAAAAAACTTGGCTGTATTTTCTTATCATTGCTTTTGAATTAATGATTCATATTTTAATGCAATCTCATTTATTATTTTATAAACATCTCCTGCTCCTAGAGTTATTACAATTGTTTTAGGAGTTATACTTTTTATTATTTCAAGTGATGTTGTAAATAATTTGACGGATGGATGATTTTTTCTTATCTTATTTAAAAATTTTTCTTTTGTAATACCATATTTATTCTGTTCACCAGCAGAATATATGTCACATAAATAAACTTCGTCTGCATCTTTAAATGATTTACTAAATTCATCTATAAGCATAAATGTTCTTGAAAATCTGTGTGGCTGAAATATGGCTATTATTTTATAATTAGGATAAAAATTTTTCAAAGCTGATAGTGTTGCTTTTATTTCGGATGGGTGGTGCGCGTAATCATCATAAAAGATTGTATCTCCAATTTTTTTAATAAGATCGAGTCTTCTTTTCATTCCTTTAAAATTGTAAAGTCCTTCTAAAATTGCTTTTCTGTCTATACCCAAATATCTTGAGGCAATATATGCTGCTACTGAATTAAGTATATTATGCTTGCCAAATACATTTAAATTGATTTTATCTTCTTTTTTATCATTATAATATATCTGGAATGATGTTTTAGTGTTATTATAAATAATGTTTCTTATTGTCCAAGTATTTGTCCAACTAAACCCATAGGTATAATATGGTGAAGTTATAAACTTAATTATGGAATTTAAATTCTTATCGTCTCCACATAAAATACTTCTTCCATAAAAAGGAGTCTTATTTATAAATCTTATAAATGCTTCCTTTATTGAGTTTATATTTTTATAATAATCGAGATGGTCTGAATCTATGTTTGTGATACAGCTTACGAGAGGATTATAGGAAAGGAAACTTCCATCAGATTCATCTGCTTCTATGATAAAATAGTCTCCCTCAGAGTATATAGCATTTGTATCTATATGCTTCAATATTCCACCTATAACTGCATTATATGGTTTTTTTGATTTTTCAAAAATAGAAGAAATCATTCCTGTTGTGGTTGTTTTACCGTGACACCCTGCTACTGCAATTACTTTTTTGTCTTTTGATAGAAAAGCTAAAAATTCTGCTCTTTTAAGTATAGGTATGTTGAGTTTTTTTGCTTTTAGAATTTGAGGATTATCGTTTTTTATAGCTGAGCTAATTACTACAATTGAGATGTCTTTTTTTATTTTTTGTTGATTGTGTCCTTCATATACCTTTATTCCTAACTTTTTTAATTTTTCTGTAATATAGTTTTTAGATATATCAGAGCCTTCTACTTCCATGCCCATATTTTTTGCAATTATAGCAAGCCCACTCATTCCTATTCCACCAATGCCTATAAAAAAAATTTTTGTTTTATTCATTTATTTCTATCCTTGATACTAATTCTCCTATAAATTTGTCTACGACTTTTTTTGTATTTTGTGCCTCTTTTTTAGTTAAATGTATTATAAGTGAGTCATATAATCTGTTCATAGTAGATTCAATCTCTTTACTTTTTTTTGCAAATATTATTATTTTTTTATCACTAGCTAGCAGCTTTATTATATTAATTCCAAAAGATGGTTCTAAAAGAAATATACTACCAATTTCAATAAGTATGATCTTATGTGGAATAGTTATATAAGAGATTAATCTTTGTGATATATTATTTAAAGTTTCCTTGTTTACAGAGTATTTATTGAATTGAATATCACTTAAAATTTCGCTTGATGCTAGGATCATTTTAAGATTTTCGTTTAGTATATTAATCTCATAACCTTTAAGTTTGTTTTTTTCTCTTATTTCTGTTGAATAGTATCCTTCAAGAAAGGATCTATATGGTAATACTGTGTTGTAAAGTATTTTTTCTTTTTCTTTATATGATTCAAAAATTATTATAAGTTTATTTATCTCCATTTAAGTATTTTAAATTTTTGAATGCTATATTCTTAGATTTTTCAAAACTTGTTGCTTTGTTAAAAAAAACTTTTGAAAGCTCTCTGTTTCCACTTAAATATTCTGATACTCCGAGGCCAAGATATGATATGTCTGGATAAACTTCTTTTATTTCATAGAATATTTTTTTTGAATTTTCTATTTCACCTATTAAAAGATAACCTAATGCTGCGATTGCTTTTTCTTCAAAATTTTCTTTTTTTAGTTCATTTAACTCATTTTCTACAATATATATCCATGGGTTTCCAGTCAACCACAGTCCCATGTCATTACCTATATTTCTTGGAATATAAGTAAGTTCTTCTTTATTTTGTTTATTTTGTGTTTTTTTATTTATTTGAGTTGAAATGTTTATTCTTGTTGAGTTTTGTGAAATTTTTTTTATCTCTTGTTTTATATTTTCAACTGTCTTTTTAAAATTCTCATTTTTTCTATCAACAACTATGATAAATTTTTTTGAAACAGTTTTTATTTCTCTTGAAAATTTTTTTTGTAAAGCTTCTTTTAAAGTATTAAATTCTTCGTTTTTCTTTTCCAAAAAAAATTCTAAATTTTCATTTATTGCTTCTATACTTATATTAATCTCATCACCGTCAAAAGCGTTATTTATAATATCATCTATAATTTGAGTTATAGGATGAGTATTAGAATCGGTATTTTTATTGTTTTTTAAAGAGTATGATATTTGAATTGGTAAATTTTGATTGTTTTGTGGTTCAAGTTGTAGACATTCTATTATGAGTTCTTTTTTGAATATTTTTCTCTTATCTAATAATAATCTTGCAAGTTTATATTTTGCAAAGAAATCTTGTTTTTTTAATAATATAGCTTTTTCGTAATTTTTTATGGCTAATTTTTCTTTGCCAAGAAGCTCGAGAGTAATTGCGTTCCATAAAACTGCTTCTTGATAGTCACTTTTTAATGATACAGCTTTTTCAAAACTTTGTTGAGAATCTTCTATTTTTTCCTCATATAGTTTGATTAAACCTAATTGGTGATGATAAAGAGGATTTTTAGGGTCTAGATTTATTGCCTTTTTAGCATATTCATTTGCTTTTGATATATTTCCCAAGGAAAAATATACAGAAGAGATATTCATTAAAGTGTCAGTTCTTGAACTATTTATTTCAAGCGATTTTAAAAAACTTTCTAATGCTAATTTTAAATCTCCATCTCTTGCGTGAGAAATACCTTTAAGTTGCCATGCTATGTCGTTTTTAGGATCCAGTTTAATTGCTTTTGTATAATTTTCCAATGCACCTTCGTTGTCACCAAGCCAATATAATGATGCTCCATATAAAGAATATCCAAGTGATGTTTCTTTTTTTTGAATTGACTTAAGAAACTCTTCTGCTGCTTTAGTATAGTTATTATTTATAAAATAAGAAATTCCTTTGTTTAAGTTAAGATAACTTTGTTCTTCCATTATTCTATCCCAAAGTGTTTCTGGATAAATATCATATTCTAAAAGTATTTGACAAGATAAAATAAAAATTATTATTTTTTTATTCACTTATGTTTCTTTTGTAGTATCTTTAAGGAGTTGTCCTAGTGTGATTTTTGGTATTTGTTTTGAATAATGTTCTATAGTTTTTCTGTTTTCAATTTGTTCATATCTTTTTATTGAAAGTTTAAGCTCATAGGTATTATTATTTACTCCTAAAACAATAGCATCTATTATTGAATCTTTTTCAGGAACTCCATCATAACCATAATCATCTTCGCTTATAATTCCATATATATCATCTGTTATATGAGCTTTAGCATAGTTTTCTCCTACTTCAACTATTTTTCCTTTAACGATAGTTCTAAACGGAAATTTCTTTTTAAGTATGTCTATAGGGTTTGGCTTTGTTTGTTTTATACCAAATATTATTTTTTGTTTTTCTCTATCTATAGAAAGTATTTTTGCTTTTATTCTTTGTCCTCTTTTATATTTAGAAAGTTCTTCTTTTGGATTTTTCCAATCTATATCTTCAAGGTTTACAAATCCTTCTATTCCTTGAAATCTTATAAACATACCTTTATCTATAACTTTTGAGACAACTGCTCTTACATTTTCTCCTTCTTTTATTTCTGAAAGTATTTTCTCTCTTCTTGCTTTTTCATCCTCTTCTAGTACTGCTCTTCTTGAAACTATTATTTTTTTGTTATGAGGTTCAAATGATGTTATATAAAACTTTATTTTTGCATTTATTGGTAAGTAATGTTTTGATGCACCTCCAAGTTCTGATAGTGATAGTGGCATAAAAGCTTTAACTCCATTTATATTTATGATATAACCTCCTTTTACATGTTCCGTTATTTTTCCCTTAACTCTTTCCTTTTTTTCGAATTTTTCTTTTATCATTTTTAATGTAACCTTTTCTTTGGCTTTTCTGTAGGATAGTATTGTAGGTTTTTCTATATTCCCTTTTCTTTCCAAAACAGCTATTATTTTAGTGCCTGGATTTGGAAGTTTGAAATCAGAAAAATCTGAAACTGGTATTAAAGCTTCATTTTTTTCACCTATATCTACATATACATAATCACTTCTTACATCAACTACTTTTACATATACTAATTCTCCGTTATATAATTTTTCAGCAAGATTTTCTTCAGCTTTAAGAAGTTCTTCCATTGAAAGTTCTAAATATTCATCGTGATTTTCAGTTTCTGATGTTGTTTGATTTTTTTGTATTAGATTTTCATCTTTTTTAGTTTCATTATTTTCAGCATTTGAATTTTTATTTTCTTCCATATTTTTCTCCTTTTAAAAAGTTATAATGAATATATTTTTTCCATTAACTGTTGAGAAAAAAATTTGAATATTTCTTTGTTTTTAAAATCATAATTTGCGGTAGGAATAACTCTACCGAATACAATTATTATTTTACCTAATTTATTGTTATTTTTTACATATGATATTTTTACTGGTAAAACATCGGATTGAGTTTTAGATA
>JAOAEH010000080.1 GCA_026416895.1 Elusimicrobiales bacterium | reverse complement strand
CATAGAAATCCAAAATGGGTTTTAGGTGCTTTGTCGCATGATAGGTTGATGAAATTAGCTTCAGATGAAAATTTTTTAAAGAAACTAAATGAGGTAAAGAGTAAATTTGATGAATATATGAATTATAAAAATACTTGGTTTAATAAGATAAAGACAGATAAAGAAAATAACATGTTAGTTGCTTATTTTTCAATGGAGTATGGGGTAGGGGAAGGACTTCCTATATATTCTGGTGGGCTTGGAATGCTTAGTGGTGATCATTTAAAATCTGCTTCAGATATGGGAATTCCTGTTATAGGTGTTGGACTTCTTTATAGAAAGGGGTATGTACAACAAGTCTTAAATAGAGATAATTGGCAGATGGAAGCATATCCTGAAAATGATTGGTATAATATGCCTGTTGAAATTGTCAAAGGTAAAGATGGGAATCCTCTTAGAATTAGTGTAAATTTAAGCGATGAAGTAGTTAAAATTGGAGTGTGGAGAGTTCCTGTTGGAAGAACATCACTTTATTTATTGGATACTAATCTTCCAGAAAATTCTATTCATTCAAGAAGCATTACCGAACAACTTTACGGTGGTGATAGAGATAATAGGATAAAACAGGAAATAGTTCTTGGGATAGGTGGTTATAGAGCTCTTAAAGCAATGGGACTTATACCTACAGTATATCATATTAATGAAGGGCATTCTGCTTTTCTTTTGCTCGAAAGAATAAGAGATTTAATGAAAGAAAAAAATATATCATTTAATGAGGCTAAGAAGATAGTTTGGGCTACGAGTGTCTTTACTACTCATACACCAGTTATGGCTGGTAATGAATATTTTGATTTTAAACTTATTGAGAAGTATTTTTATGAATATGTAAAAGATTTAGGTTTGAGTTTTGCTGATTTTTTGGAATTAGGTAAGGAAGAAAAAAATTCACTTGCTTTTTGTATGACAGTACTTGCTTTGAGATTATGTGCTTTTGCAAATGCTGTAAGTAAGTTGCATCAAGATACTACACGAAAAATGTGGAGAAAAGTTTGGAATGAACTTCCACTTTATGATATACCGATAGATTATGTTACTAATGGTGTTCATACCAGCTCTTGGATTAGTCATGAGCATTATGAAACATATAAAAATTATATATGTGAAAATTGCGATAAAACTACTGTTGAGGAATATAATTGGAATAGAATTTTTGATATACCTGATGAAAAAATTTGGGAGCTAAAAAATATAAGGAAGCAGAAATTAATAAAACTTGTACGAGAAAGACTTGTAAGACAATATAAAAGGCTTGGAGCAGATGCTACAGTAATTAAAGAGATTGAAAATGTTCTTGATCCTAATTATTTGACTGTAGGGTTTGCTAGAAGGTTTGCTACCTATAAAAGAGCAAATCTTTTTATGAAAAATTTAGAAAGACTTGCAAAGATTGTGAATAATGATGAAAAACCTGTTCAATTTATAATCGCAGGTAAAGCTCATCAAGCAGATATTGCTGGTAAAGAATTAATAAAACAGGTTGCATCACTTAGTCTTGATAAAAGATTTAAATCAAGGATAGTGTTTGTTGAAGATTACAATATGAATGTTGCAAGATATATGATTCAAGGGGTTGATGTATGGCTTAACAACCCAATAAGACCTTTGGAAGCAAGTGGAACAAGTGGAATGAAAGCTGCTATAAATGGAACCTTGAACTTATCTGTTTTAGATGGTTGGTGGGTTGAAGGGTATTCACCAGATTTGGGGTGGGCAATAGGAGGTATGGAAGATTATAGGAGTGATGAAGAAAGAGATTATGTTGAGTCAGAGTCGATTTATAATATTTTAGAAAAGGTTATAGTTCCTCTATATTATGATGAGAGAGAAAATGGTATTCCTAAAAAATGGATAAAAATGGTTAAAAATTCAATATCTAAAATATCTGCTTTTTTTAATACTGATAGAATGTTAAGGGAATATTATGAAAAGTTTTATACTAAAGCTCATTATTATTTCAATAATTTAAAAGATCCTCAGATAATAAAGGAAATAGGAGAATGGTGGCAAAGAATATTGAATAATTTTTATAAAACAAAGATATATGTCGAGTTTGTCAATGAAGGTGAGATTAAAACTGGCTCTAGCATTCATGTTAAAGCTATTGTTAATTTAAATGGTTTATTACAAACTGATATAAAGGTTGAAACCGTAATTGGCTCTCTTGATGGAGAGAGTATATTTAAGTATGGAAGAGCTTTTGAGATGAAACCTCAGACAAGTTATGGAAATCAAATATTGTATAGTGTTGATGTTAAATGCTATCGTAGTGGGAGACATGATATAGCTGTTAGAGCTGTACCATATCATAAAGATTTGCCTGATGTATTTATTCCAGGATTTGTAGTATGGAATGAATGATTAGATTTTTGTTATAATAATCTTATATATATTTTAGGAGTTAAAATGGAAGAAACTATAACTGGTCAAAAAGGTAAGGTTAAATGGTTTAATAATAAAAAAGGTTTTGGCTTCATCACATTTGAAAATTCTCAAGATGAAGTCTTTGTTCATTACAGTGTGATTGAAAAGCAAGGTTTTAAGACTTTGAAAGAAAATAGTGAAGTTATTTTTGATGCTGTAAAAACTCAAAAAGGATATAAAGCTACAAAAGTTATTCCACCACCTAAAAAACAGAGCGAACAACAATCACAACAACAAAAGTAATTTATAATTCTGAAAATTTTTCTACAGTGAATGTATATATTTCAACTTCTTTTGATTTCCAGCAATCTGATGAAAGACCTGCTTTTTCTACACATAATTCAGACAAAAAATCTTCTTTTTTTGGAAAGTATTCCCATACTTGAGGTAAAAACAAACCGCTCCCATTTTTTGAATTAATTACAACGCCATCTTTTCCTATGTTTATTTGCGTATAGTCTTTTACTTTCCTCAATGGTGATAAAATCGATATTTCTATTTTAATTTTATCTAACTCTTCTTTTTGAAGAGGTTTAAATCTCGGATCTTTAAATGCTGCTATTTGAGCAAAGTATTTTACTGCATCTGCTAGAGATAATTGCGGTTGAGTAGTTCCCATGCACCCTCTAAGGTTGTTATTTATAGTTAATGTAACAAATACAGCTTGTGGTAAATTAAATTTAATATTATTATATAATTGATTTTCTTCTGAGTTTTTATTTAAGAAAGAGTCTTCTATTGCTTTTCTTGCTATATTTAATAATTCTTTCTTTTCATTTTTTGTATATTCTATTACTATTCCATTTTCATTTTTATTTGTTTTAGTAAAAACTCCAGCTAAATATCCTACTACATTATTTTTTTTAGAATATGTTGGATTTGTATCATATGAATTTTTATATTCTAAAATTTCAAAATTTTTAAAACCCATTAAATTTGATATTTCGCTTCCAAGCATGATTCCTGAAAGTCCACATGCAGGAGTTAGATAATTTTCAATTTTTTTTGAAAGAAGAATTTTAGCAGTTAGGTCTATATAGTATAAATCCATTGTCTTAATAGAATTTGAAAGTGTAAGATCTAAAAGATTTGCTTTTTCATATTCAGGATAATGAGATAGGTCAGAGGATATTAGATAATAAATTTTTTCTCTGTAGTTTTTAGTTTCATCCACTATCAGTTTAGCTATTTTTTTAATTTTTTCTATATTTTGTGTGTTTATAAGTAATGGTATTATTTTAAAGCTTTTTTTAAAACGGTATTGTAAAAATGGTAGTTGAACTTCAACAGCATGTTCTCCTATAAATTTAGAACAATCAATCTTTATAAGTTCAGTTTTATTTGATGCTAATTTTTTTATAATTTCTTTATTAGTTTCTATTGTTCCTAAGGGAGTATTAAATGATTCGTCACAAACAATTGCATTCTCGAACCAATATTTATGTGATGGAGATATTATAAAATAGTTTTCATAATAAGGTAGAGATTTATATACACTTGCAGCTATTTGCCCTGAATATATATATCCTGCATGTGGTACAATTGCTGCTATGGATTTTAAAAGGTGTGGTTTTGATTGTGTTTCTTTGAATATATTTTCAATCAGTTGTATTGTTTCTTTTTCTTTTGAAGGATAAAAACTACCGTTAAATTGAGATTCTATAGTATTTAAAGAAAGGATTGTTAAAATTATAAAATTATTAATCATTTTTTGTTTTCATAAAAATCTTTTATTATTTTCCAAGCTTCTTCAGCTTTGTTAACATATGTAAAAATCTTAAGATCTTCTTCTGAAATATATCCAAGCTTAGCCATTAATTTAAAGTTTATCACTTTTTTCCAATAACTTTCTCCAAGTAATATAACAGGTATCTTTGATTTTTTTCCAGTTTGAACAAGTGTTAACACCTCAAAAAGTTCATCAAGAGTTCCGAAACCTCCAGGAAATGCAATCATTGCTTTTGCTCTCATAACAAAATGCATTTTTCTTATTGCAAAGTAATGAAATCTAAAGCAGAGTTCCGGAGATATGTATGGGTTTGGATCCTGTTCCATTGGGAGAGTTATATTCAACCCTATGCTTTTTTCTCCGCATTCATATGCACCTCTGTTTGCCGCTTCCATTATACCTGGACCACCTCCTGTTACAATAATAAATTTTTTACCATTTATTTTATTTTTAGATGCTAATTTAGCAAACTTTAAAGCTTCATCATAATATTTACATGATTTGATTAGCTTTTTTGCATCTTTAAGTTTTTCTTTTATTTTAATATTTGTAGGATTTTTTTTGAGTTCATTTTCTAAAATATTTATTCTTTTTAATGCATCTTTTTTTTCAAATATTCTTGCACTTCCAAAACATACTATAGTGTTTTCTATTTTATATTTTTTAAGTATCATTTCAGGTTTTAAAAGTTCAAGTTGTAATCTTATAGGTCTAAGTTCAGAGCTTCTTAAGAAAGCAGTATCTTCATAAGCTTTTTTATAAGAAGATGATTTTTTTAATTTTTCTACCATTTTTTGTTTTTTTGAATCGTATATACCAGTTTCTTTTAAAAGTCTAGTGTTCATAGTTTTTGTTCTGATAATTGTATTATTTTAGAATAAATACCTTCTTCATCTAAACCTATAATTTTATGTAGTTCTTGTATTGTTCCATGTTCTATAAATTTATCAGGTATCCCTATTCTTATTACTTGAGCTTTTATTTTCAGGTCAACAATTGATTCAGCTATAGCACTTGAGAAGCCACACATAAGAGCATTATCCTCGACTATAATTAATTTTTTGTTATTAAGTTTTTCAATAAGTTCCATATCAAGAGGTTTTACATATCTAAAATAATGTACACCTACTGAAATTCCTTTTTCATGTGCTTTTTTTGCTGCTTTTAGTGCTGGATGTAATCTTGCACCTGTAACAAGAATATGAATATCATCTCCTTCCATTAAGGTAACTGCTTTATGTGATGAGTAATTTTCAAAATCTTTTTTTATTTCAACACCAAAACCATTACCTCTTGGATATCTAATTATTGTTGGAAGATTTGAATTTATTGCTGTATATATGCAATTTCTAAGTTCATTTTCATCAGATGGTGCTAATATTTGTATATTTGGGAACATTCTAAAAAGTCCCAAATCAAATACACCATGATGTGTTGACCCATCCTCACCTACTATTCCTGCTCTATCCATACATATCACTACGGGAAGTTTTTGAAGACATACATCATGCATAACTTGATCAACTGCTCTCTGCATAAAAGAAGAGTATATCGCTACAACTGGTTTGAACCCTTGTGTTGCAAGTCCTGCTGCGAAAGTTATTGCATGTTCTTCAGCAATTCCAACATCGAAATATCTATATGGAAACTTATCTCTAAATTTATCTAATCCAGTTCCTTCAGGCATGGCTGCAGTTATTGCTACAATTTTTGGATTTTTTTCTGCTAATTCCACTATTGTATTTGAAAACACTTCTGTAAAAGTTGATGCATTATTAGATGAGGATATTTTTATTACCTCGCCAGTTTTTATGTCAAATTTTGAAGCACCATGAAAAGTTATTGGTTTTTTTTCTGCAAACTCATAACCTTTTCCCTTTTTTGTTACTACATGTAGAAACACAGGACCTTTGAGATCCTTTAGATATCCAAGTACTTCTACTAATTCTTTTATATTATGTCCATCTATAGGTCCAAAGTATCTAAATCCCATCTCTTCAAAAATCATTCCTGGAAAAAAAATTACTCTTGCTCTTTTAGCAAGTTTTAATATATTTTTACCCCAAAATTGAAATCTATTTAAAAATATTTCAATTTTTTCTCCTGCATTTTTAATCATTCCAAGAGTAAGAAGTCTTGTTAAAATTTTTCCAAGTTGTCCGACTCTATGAGATATAAACATTTGATTATCGTTTAATACTACAAGCATATCCTGATTTAAGTGTCCTATATTTTGCATTGCTTCCCAACTCATTCCACCAGTTAATGCTCCATCAGCTACTACACATACAACTTTGTATTTTTCTTTTAAAATATCTCTTGCTGCAGCAATTCCACATGCTGCACTAAGTGCTGTAGATGCATGTCCCTGTCTCTTATACACATCT
>JAOAEH010000071.1 GCA_026416895.1 Elusimicrobiales bacterium | reverse complement strand
TTTTTATAGGAATCTTTTGTAAAAATTGACGATACGGCTCTATCGCAGGTCTTATTATTTCAGAATGGAACGCATGAGAAACAGCAATCTCTTGAGCTTCAACTCCAAGAGCTTTAAAAAGCTTAATTGCTTCATCAACAGAATCTTTCTCACCAGCTATAACTGTTTGAATCGGACAATTCTTATTTGCAGCTACTACATACCCTTTTATCTTTTTTAATTGTTCCTCAACTTTATCACATGGCCAAGCTACAGATGCCATTTTCCCTGGGTCTTTTACCTTTATATTACTCATTTCCTTAGCTCGCGATGTTACAGCTCTAAGCCCATTTTCAAGAGTAAATATACCCGCTGCTGTAGCTGCAGCATATTCACCTAAACTATGTCCCATAACCATATCTGGTTTAATTCCAAAAGAAGTAAGCAATCTAAACATAGCCATATCAGCAGTCATAACAGCTGGTTGAGTCATTTGAGTTTGTTTTATTGCTTCCTCTCTTCTTTGAAGCTCTTCTTTAGTCTCACCATCCTTCGACCATAAAACATCTGTTAACCTAACCCCTATCATCTTTTCTAAAATTTTATCTGCCTCTTTGAATGTATCCATTACAACATCATATTTCATTGCCAAATCTCTCATCATATCTACATATTGCGAACCTTGACCAGGAAAAACAAAACCAATTTTACCTTTATAATTAGTTTTTCTTCTAAAAGGATAAATTCCTTTAAGTTTAAAATTCAATGGAATATCATCAAACATATTAATTGAATAATTTTTCTTAGCAAAATCAAGTTTTTCAACTAAATCTTTTGGAGATTTACTAACAATAGATATACCAATTTCTTCCTGAGCTTTGCTGTTTAAATCAACAGAGATGATAGTCTGAGGATATGGATCAGGAAGTTGAGATGCTCTATTTTTAAGTTCATCTATTTTATCTAAAAGTTCTTTTTCATTTTTAGCTGTTAAGGTAAATGTTTCTCCTTGGAGTAGAGAAAAAGGTGCTTTCTTATCTTCAATAATACTTATATTATCTTTCATAGATAACTCCTTAACATTTTCTCTATGTTGTATTTTTTCAAATGCTGAATTAACAACATATTTTGATTTACCTTCTACATATTCTTCTAAAGTTGCATGAAAATTAGTACCACCAAATCCAAAAGATGACACATTTACTCTTCTTATTCCATTTTTTTTCCATTCTGTTGGCTGAGTAATTACTTCTACAACGCTAAAATCTATATTTGGATTTGGAAACTCAAAATTAGCAGAGGGGGGTAATATCTTATGATATAAAGAAAGAGCTGCTTTAACAATACTTACAGCTCCAGCAGCGGCTTTTGCATGTCCCACATTAGACTTTACAGAACCTATTTTAAGTTTTCTTAAATTTAGATGTGGTTGAAAAATTTCTTTTAGCACTTCACATTCTGTGGCATCACCAACTCTAGTAGCAGTTCCATGGCACTCAATCCAATCTACTTCACCTGGACCATAATCAACTTCTTTAAAAGCATTTTCAATAGCAAGTTTTTGTCCTTTTGGATTAGGAGCAGTTATTCCTTTTCCTTTACCATCACTTGAGGACCCAACTGAATTTATAATTGCATATATTTTATCTCCGTCTCTTACAGCATCTGAAACTCTTTTCAAAACATATATTGCAACAGCTTCCCCCATTACAAATCCATCAGCTCTCTTATCAAAAGGAAATGAACCATTAGCCGAAAGAGCACCAATCTTACAAAATTTAACATAGGCAGCTGGACTCATCATTTCATCTGCTCCACCACAAATAACAACATCCACTTTTCCAGTCCTAAGTGCCATTACAGCATAATCTAATGCAGCTAAAGAAGAAGCACAAGCTGCATCAAGAATAAGGTTAGGACCTTTGAAATTAAAAACGTTTGCAATTCTCCCACTTGTCACATTTGCAAGTTCTCCAGGCATTGTATCTTCAGTTATATTAAGAATATATTCATCTATAAACCTTTCATATTCTTCTATAAGCTCCTTTTGCTGTTTGGGTGATAAAGATTTAAAAACCTGAGTTTTAAATAAAATATCCTCATTAAAAAACTTATATATTCTAAGATCAGTAAATTCCTTTCTCATAGCTCCCATTGCATTTGCTATAACCACACCAACACGCTCACTATTCCACTTATCAGCAGCATACCCAGCATCATCTAAAGCCATTTTTGTTGCTTCTATTGTAAGTTGTTGAAGGCGCCCAATTTGAGATGCTGTAACCGGAGGAATACGATATTTTAAAGGATCAAAATTAAAATTTTTTATAAAACCACCAATTTTAGAGTATGTTTTATCTTTTGCTTTTGGTTCCGGATCATAATATAAAGAAGGATCCCATCTATCTTTTGGTACTTCAGAAATACAGTTTCTTTTAGAAAGAATATTGTTCCAAAACTCTTCTTTATTAGAAGCATCAGGAGCTATTATTCCTATGCCTATAATGGCAATTTTCTCATTAAAATGGTTCATATACCTCCTTTTTTATTAAAAAATAAAAGAAAAAATAGAAGAAAAATATGAAATGCTACAAAATATATTAGTGGAGGGAAATGATATACAAATTAACATAACAAAATTTTATAAAAAACTTAACTTATTAGTAAAGAGTTCTTCCTACAAATTTTATAAAATTAAATTATTATGTTTGAGAAAGATTTTTATATTAAATCAAAAGAAATAGCTTATCTTGATAGTGCTTGTAGTGCTTTAAAGTTAAAAAAAGCATTAAAAGCTTTTGAAGAAGTGTGTAAGTGGGGGGGATGTGGAGGCAAAAGAACAACTCATTTATATTCTTCAAAAGTAGAAGAATATTTTTCAAATTCTAAAATAATAGTATCAAAAATTATAAACTCTGAACCAAATGAAATAATCTTTACCTCTGGCACAACTGATTCATTCAATAAAATAGCAAACTCAACATTTCATCATTCAGGAAGAGAAATAATTATTTCTGCTCTTGAACATAACAGTGTATTTTTTCCATTCTATGAAAAATCAAAAAGGGAAAAATACAAATTAACTATAATACCCTTAAAAAACTATAAACCTGATTTAGAGATATACAAAAATAAAATCTCAAAAAATACCTCAATAGTAGCTCTAACTATGGCTTCAAATATAGTAGGCGGAATTGTAAATGTAGAAGATTTTATAAAAATAACTAAAGAGAAAGCTCCAAATGCTTTTATAATACTTGACGCAGCTCAATATATAACTTCACATAAAATAGATGTTAAAAAACTTAATTGTGATGCTTTATGTTTTTCAGGGCATAAAATTGGTGCTCCTTATGGTATTGGAGTTTTGTATGTAAAAAAAGAATCATTAAATAAATTTAACTATAGTTATAGAGGAGGAGGAACCGTTAAGGAAACAAATTTCATTAATAAAAAAATAGATATAAAATATCTCGATTTTCCACAAGGATTTGAAGCAGGAATACAAAATTATGCAGGAGCTTGGGCTTTAGCAACTGCATTAAAAAAATTGAATGATATTTCATATGAAAAAATAAGAAACCACATAAGTTGTCTGATAAAACACTCAATTGAAAAGCTTTCAAAAATTAAAGATATAAATATTATAGGCTCAAATTTAGAAGAAGGAAGCATTATATCATTTATACCAAAAAATAAAAAATTTTCAATGAAAGATTTTGAAATTTTTACTTCACTACAAAAACCAACTGTTGCCTTTAGAACTGGACGCATGTGTGCAGACCTAGCATGTAAAGAATTAAATATAAGTGGAGTTATAAGACTATCTTTTTTTATCTATAATGA
>JAOAEH010000066.1 GCA_026416895.1 Elusimicrobiales bacterium | reverse complement strand
ATTTTTTTCAAGAAAAGCTTCAACTTCATAAGCTTTTAGCAATAAGGAAAAAAATATAATGATATTAATCATATTATTTTTTTAATGAAATTTCTAGATATGAAATAAAAAACATCCAATATAATTGTGTTTTTCACAACAATTTTTATTCGAGATGAAACTACTGCTTGCTCAAAAGAATCTCCCATCATTGAAAGAATATTTTCTATTATAAACAACTTGCTACCTTTAATTGTGTGAGGTGAATTTGGAATTATAACTTCTGATAGTTCATTTGCAAACTCGCTCAAACATGAATTAAGTATTATATTCCCAAGCTCATTTACAAAAAACTCTAGTATTTCTAATGTATTAAACTTTGGAAAATAAGACTGCAAAAAATATTTCACTACCTTTTCTGCATCTTTCTCCGTTATTGCAACAACACCTGAAAATTCATTTTTAGGCTCTGACCTTAAATACACACATATACATTCTTCATCATCAACTTTTATAGGTCCTATATTAATTTCAGAAATATTCCAATCTAATAAAGTTACTCTTTTAAGTCTGTCTGAAGCTTTTATTAAACCTCTTCTTATTATCTCTTCAATTTTATTATTAAAATTTGTCATAAACTTTCTAAAACTTTTTTTAGTTCATCATAAGAAAAAGGTTTGCGTAATATACAATTAACACCATTTTTATTTAATTCTTCGTCAACTAAATCTTGATCCACTGCTGTTATAGCTATAATTTTTTTACTTTTATCTATAAACTTTAAAAGACTTATCCCATTCCCATCTGGAAGTATTAAATCTAAAAGAATTACCTCAGGATCGGTATTTTTTAGTATTTCAGAAGCACTAACAATAGAATCTGCTTCTCCTATAACTTCATTTCCCATTTTCTCTAAAGCAGATTTAAGAGTCATTCTTGTAAAAGGATTATCTTCTATTATCACACATTTCATATATCCCCCCTATTTTATATCTATGTCCCTTCCTTCCAACTTGAAAGATATTTTTTCTGTTCTTCAGTAAGTTTATCAATTTTTATTCCTAAAGATTTTAATTTTAAACTTGCAATTTCCCTATCAAGTTCTTCAGGTAAGGTATAAACATCTTTTTCTAATTTATTTGAATTTTTCACAAGATATTCACATGCAAGTGCTTGATTTGAAAAAGACATGTCCATAACTGAAGCTGGATGTCCTTCAGCAGCAGCTAAATTAATTAACCTACCTTCAGCAAGAAGATATATAGATTTTCCATCTAAAACATATTCCTCAACAAAAGGCCTTACATTTCTTTTATATTTAGCAATTTCTTTTAATCTTTTTATATTTATCTCGACATTAAAATGTCCACTGTTAGCTAAAATAGCACCATTTTTCATCTTAAGAAAATGTCTTTTATCTATAACATTTATATTTCCAGTTACAGTAACAAATATATCTCCAATCTCTGCTGCTTCATCCATACTCATAACTGAATATCCATCCATAACTGCTTCTAAAGCTTTTATTTCATCAACCTCTGTTACTATAACATTTGCTCCAGCACCTTTTGCTCTCTGAGCAAGGCCTTTCCCACACCAACCATACCCACAAACAACAAAATTTTTTCCACAAAGTAAGATATTTGTTGATCTCAAAATACCATCAATTGTAGATTGTCCTGTACCGTATCTATTATCAAACATATGTTTTGTCATAGAATCATTCACTGCTATGACTGGATATTTCAAGTTTCCATCTTTCTTAAGAGCTTTTAGTCTTATTACTCCTGTTGTCGTTTCCTCTGTGCCGCCTATTATATGAAAATCTATATTATTCCAATTTTTGTGAATTGTAGAAATTAAATCTGCTCCATCATCCATGGTTATATTCGGTTTATGATTTAATGCTGATTGAATATGTGAATAATATGTTTTATTATCCTCTCCTTTTATAGCAAATACCTTTATACCAAAATCTTTTACTAAAGAAGCAGCTACATCATCTTGAGTTGAAAGAGGATTTGAAGCACATAAGCAAACTTCCGCTCCACCTTTTTTAAGTGTAAGCATCAAATTTGCTGTTTCAGTTGTTACATGAAGGCAACAAGATATCTTTATGCCTTTCAAAGGTTTTTCTTTTTCAAATCTTTCTCCTATCATCTTTAAAACAGGCATATCTTTCCAAGCCCATTCTATTTTCTTCCTCCCATCTTTAGAAAGTGATATATCAGCAATATCATATTCTTTTTTTGCAAACATAAACTCTCCTTAATTTTTTAAGTATACTTTAGCAAACATCACAGCTACATTCTTTGGATACTTTACTTGATTTAAATATATTTATTTTATCTTTCCTTTCCCAACTAAATTCTTTTATTTCTCTTCCAAAATGCCCATAAGCAGCGGTTTTTCTGTAAATAGGCCTTATAAGATCTAAAGTTTTTATTATTCCTTGAGGTGTTAAATCAAAATTTTTCTTTATTATTTTTACAAGTTCCTCTTCACTTAATTGTCCAGTTCCATGAGTATCCACATATAAACCCACAGGTTCTTTTATACCAATAGCATAAGCTATTTGAACTGTACATTCTTCTGCAGCTCCACTTGCAACTATATTTTTTGCAATATATCTAGCCATATAAGCAGCAGATCTATCTACTTTGGTTGGATCTTTTCCAGAAAAAGCTCCTCCTCCATGCGGCGCTATACCTCCATAAGTATCTACTATTATTTTCCTTCCAGTCATACCTGTATCTGATTGTGGTCCACCTATAACAAACTTTCCAGTAGGATTAATATAAAATTTTGTTCTAGAATCAATTAAGCCTGTAGGATTTAGAGAATAATCTATAACAACTTCTTTTATTTCTTGCCACGCCTTTTTGGTTATTTTTTTACCTGTTGAATCTAGAATTGTATCAAGATGTTGTGTTGATAAAACAACAGCATCTATTCTTGCAGGCTTTCCATCTCTATATTCAACAGTAACTTGAGATTTACCATCTGGGCCAAGATAGTCTAATATCTTTTTCTCTCTTACTTCTTTTAAACGCATAGTTAATTTATGAGCAAGCATAATTGGAAGAGGCATAAGCTGTGGAGTTTCATTACAAGCATATCCAACCATAAGTCCTTGATCTCCTGCCCCACCTTTATTTACACCTTGAGCTATATCTGGAGATTGTCTACCTATTGCATTTAAAACAGCACAGTTTTCATAATTAAATCCATATTTGTTATCTGTATAGCCTATTTCTTTTACTACATTTCTTACAAGCTCCTCTATATCTACCCAAGCTTCAGTTGTAATTTCTCCACCAACAATTACCATACCACGTGTTATAAATGTTTCGCAAGCAACCCTAGCATTTTCAGGATTTGGATCTTTTTTATAAATTTCATCCAAAACTGCATCGGAAATCTGATCACATACCTTATCTGGATGCCCTTCTGTTACGGATTCAGATGTTATTAGTTTATTTTTTCTATCCATATATCTCCTCCTATAATATTGGTAATATTAAATCCTTTGCAATTTTAATTAGATTTTTTACATTTTCATTTGAATCTGCCTCAGCATATATTCTTAATAACGGTTCTGTTCCACTTGGCCTTACCAAAAACCACCAGTCATTATCTAATTCCACTCTTATACCATCTAATGTTATTATTTCAGATATTTTGTGAGAAAGGATCTCTTTTGGAAGTTTTGATCTTATCTTCATAGCAAAAGAATATTTTGAAGTTATTATTTTATTTAGAAACATATCCTCTCTAACAAAACTTGATTTTCCATATTTAACTTCAATTTCTTTCACTATCTCGCTAAGTTTTTTATTTCTCATTGAAAGCATTTCAAGAATCATCATCATAGTAATTAACCCATCTCTTTCAGGAATGCTTCCTTTCCAGGAATATCCACCTGATTCTTCAGCCCCAAAAAGTGTAGTTCCTTCAGAGATTCTTTCTGCTATGTATTTAAATCCAACAGGAGTAAATTCAAACAAAAACCCTTTTGATTTTGCTATTCTTTTTGTTAAATAACCAAGCGATACAGTTTGAACTATTTTCCCAGACATTTTTTTATGTTCTATTAAATAATCAACTAATAAAGGAGCAATTATTGTTGGTGGAAGATATTTTCCATTTTCATCTATACATGCAACTCTATCACCATCTCCATCAAATGCAAAACCACAAACAGCTTTTTTTTCTTTTACAGTTTTCTTTAACAATTCGAGCTTATCCTCTTTTGGTTCAGGAGAAGATATTTCTCCAAATAAAGGATCTCTTTTAGTTCTTATAGCAGTTATACTTTTATATTTAGAAAATAATTTTTCATACATCTCAGCAGCACTACCATACATAAAATCTAATATTATATTTCCTTTAATAGATGAAAATATTTTATCAAAGTCGAATTTTTGTTTTAGATAATCAACATACTCTTTTTTTATATCAACCTCCTCTATATTCCTTTTAGGAATTCTTGAAACTTTAACAAATTGATTTTTTTCTATGTAAAGCTCTATTTCAGAAGTCAATAAAGGTAATATGCTTCTACCATTTTGCTTTATTTTAATACCATTGTAGAGAAAATTGTTATGACTTGCAGTAATCATAATTCCAAATTTAAATTTGTTTAGAGTTAAATAACTTATCATAGGTGTTGTAACAGGACTACAACAAAGAATACATTTTATATCATTATTTGTTAAAACTACTGCAAACTCTTTTGCAAATTTTTCTGATAAAAACCTTCTATCATATCCTATAATTATTTGTAAATCTTGATTTTTGAATCCTTTATATGCTAAAAAATCTGAAAAACCTTGAGCTATTTTTCTAACATTTTCATAAGTAAAATCTCCTCCTATAACACCTCTAAAACCATCTGTCCCAAACGATATTTTTTTAGAAGTTTCAATTATCATAGGAAACTCCTTTTAAAAAATATATAGATATTTTATCATTTTCTTAAAAAATGTAAAATAAAATATATCTATGATAAAGATGGTAAAACAATATACTGTTTTTCTTCCAAACAAACCAGGTGCTTTACATTCCTTTATTGAACTTTTTGCTAAAGAAGGAGTAAATATTATAGGAATTTCTTCAGAAATTCATGATGAATCAGGAATAATAAAAATAGCAGTAGATTCTGATAGAAAACTAAGTTACATTTTAACGCGTGAAGGATTTACTACACTTGAAACTACAATGATATCAATAATACTACCAGACAAACCTGGTGAACTTATAAAGCTTACCAAACTTCTTGCTGAACACTCTATAAACATTACTACCATATATGGAACTGCTGCTGGAACTCCATCAAGAATCCTTTTAAATGTATCAGACTTAGAAAAAACTCTGTCACTCCTCAAAGAATTTTACGAGAAACAAATATAAATTAGCTTCTTCTTTTATCAATAATATACATACTTACTGAAGCTGATTTTGCTGCTTTTTTTAATTCACTCCCAATATGACTTACCTGAGCATATGATTTTAAAGGTTTGTAGAGATTATGAACTATTCCAATTGCAATACCCATAAGGGGAAACTGAGTTAATTTTCCTTGTCTATCCTGAGTAACAATAAACCCATTTTTTCTATCAGTTTCATTGTAAAATGAAGGAACAATTTGATTAAAATTATTTATTATCTTTTTAGCAATATCCTCTGCTTTATCTACAGAAGTAATTACTATAAAATCATCGCCACCAATATGTCCTATAAAATCTGATGAATTTGGAGTTGGCATAACAGTATTTACCAAAATATT
>JAOAEH010000035.1 GCA_026416895.1 Elusimicrobiales bacterium | reverse complement strand
AGATGTGTATAAGAGACAGCATACTGACCATCACATAAATACCTACCATTCTCATCCTTACCATCCCAATAAAACGACACTGTCTGACGACGAGGTTTTGTATCCATATAGCTTCTTAAAGGATTTACAGAATTTCCATTAAGAGTTGGTCCACATGAAGTTGATCTATTTGCACAATTAATATTATTAAATTGAGTGCCTGGAGGATAGATATCTAAATATACAGTTGCATCTTCAGTCAGCATAAAACTTATTATTGCAACATCAGTTGCAAGAGGACCTAGGTCTTTTACTGATACATCCGTTATCTGAAGTGGTTCAATACTTATATTACCAATATACTCATTAGCATTATCCCAACCAATAGTATCTATAGCTGAGGCTCTAATACGATAAATATAATTTCCAGGTTGAACTAAACGCCCTTCATTATCCCTTCCATCCCAATAATCGCCGTTTGTCAACGTTCCATCTGGAATTCCCTCTCCAAACCTAGGAAGGTTATTAATTATTGTTCTTATAACATTATTTGGAGGACTCTCTATTGTTATTGTAGTAGTTGCATCTTTAGAAAGTCTATAAAGTATATTATACGGTTGAGCTCCAACACCAGTTATTTTTCCTACTACCGTAGGTGTTGCTTTAACTACGTGAATATTTACTACATCAACTTTTATTGGATATTGATCCTCTCCAGGAAAAACAGATGTTTGCTGAATATTAATATTTCCAGCTGTAGGAGATACTTCATTTGTTCTAACTGTTACTCTAAAACCAAAAAAACCATTAGTCTTACCCCAAAAACCTTCAACATTATAACTCCCATCCCATCTTGTACAAAATGGTCCTTGAGTGCTTGATGAAACAAGTAAACTAAAAGCTGTTACATTATAAAGAGAAATAGTTCTTATAGGAGGTGAAGAAGAAGGATCTAAAGGATTGGATCCAGGTCTAAATTTAAATATTTCAAATGTTAAATCATCTACACCCATAAAATGATTAGCCGTAGTTTTTACTACAGCAGTAATCCACGCACATAAATCTAGACAACCACCAGGATAACTTGTTCTTCCATCATCAAATTCAATTGAAGGATAAGGAGTTGTTGCACGATCTGTATTTCCTCCACAATCTCTTACTGCTATGCTAGAGACATATAACTGTTGAGAAAAGGAATAAGAATCAAATAAAATAAATATTAAAACAAAAAAAATAAAGTTTTTCTTCATAACTTCTCCCTGTTTTTGATTTTATAAATCTCAAGCTTTTTATTTGAGATCATATCTTTTAAAATGTAAATATCATCTTTGTATATATAGCAGTATACAAAATTTTTGGTTTTTTGAGATGATTTTTTAATAAATTTTTCTCCGTCAAGTTTAAATCTATATAAAGTTGAATTTGATAATAAAATTAAATACTCATCTAACCAACACATGCCATCAACAACTTTTATACCATTAAGTTCATATGTTTTTACAGATCTTATCTCACCATTAAGTTCATACTTCTGTAAAACACCACCTATACCATCAAAAGACCAAAGATTTGTTCCATCAGATATCATCCCTTGAGGAGCATAGGTAAGAGATTTCAAAGAAGAAATAACTTTTCTTCTCTCTAAATCAAGCTTCATAAATCTCAAAGAACTCATATCAAATATCCACACAAAATCTCCTTCCAAAGATATTAGAGAAGGTTTTATCTTAAAACCATCAACTTCATCAACTAAATCAACAGATTTAAAATCTTCATCCTTAACCACTATTCCTTTCTTTGGATGAGTAAAAAGATATAAATTTCCCTTTTTAACAAAGGAGGTATAATTATTATCATCAAGTATACGAGAATAAAAAGGAGATAAATGTAGTTTTATAGAATATGTGTAATAAATGTAAAATAAAGCTATAAAAATAGAAATACTAAAAAGAGTGATAAAAACAATTCTCTTTACTCCTTCATTAACTTTTTTCTTAACAGTCTCAACTGAACTGAATATATGTGGCACAACAATCTCTTTATTAGCATACAGTTTTAAAAGCTCTCCAACTTTATATGACCATTTTGATGACTCTTCTAAAACCTCTGCAAGTTTTTTTGCATTTTCAACTCCTTTATGCTCTTCTTCCCGAAGTATCTTTAACCATGCCTCTCTCTCACTTCTAAGCCTCTCTTCCCATACAGCAAACTCCATTCTATGAGACTCCCATAAGGATCTTTCCCTCTCCCACATCTCTTTCCATTGAGCACGTTCACTGTCCCATGCTAACTTTATTGACTCAATTTCTTTATGAAGTTCTTCATTTTCTTTTTGTAAATCTCTTACTCTTTTAGAAAACTCATCAACCTTTTTTCTTTCATTTAAAAGCTCTGATAAAGTTTTTTCTACTGCTTCTTTTGCTTGAGAAAGTTGATTTTCAATAATTTTTAGTTTATTTTCAATTTTCTCTTTTTCAACTATTAATTCAAGATTTTTATTTTTTAACTCAGCTTTTTCCCTTTTCAAATCATCAAGCTCTTTTGAAATAGAATCCAAATCTGCTTTAGTTTTATCATAAATATTTTTCAAAAGCATTATTTCTTTTTGGTGCTTTTCTTTTTGCTTAACAAGCAGGTTTTTAGATTCTTCAATTTTAAGCAACAATTCTTTGTTATGAGATAAAATACTTTCTTCAGATTTAACTTTTGATTTTTTTAAATCTTCAATAAATATTTCAAGCTCTAATATTCTTTGATTTAATTTATTTATAGTTTCATCTTTTTGTTTTAATAAAATTTCATATTCATCCACTTTTTCTTTAATCCTTTTTTCAAGATAACTAATCAATTCAAAAGAAGGTAGGTCTTTATCAGGAATATTAAAATCAAAACTGTTTTCAAAACTATTCATATTTCAAATTAATTTTAAAAAAATCAAATTACACGATTATTAAACATATATTAATTTTTTATTTCATTCCTTTGTAAGCCTTAAAAGCTCTGTTATTGCTTCGCTTATATCAATACCACTATCTTGATATAAGGAAATAATTTTCTTTAAATAATTAATAAGAGCTATCTTTGAAGTGTTCTGAAGCTTAAACTTTCTGTAAGTTTCCATCTCTCTATCAAACTCTTTTTGAATAAGTTTTATTTTTTCTTCCTTTCTTTTTCTTTCAATGCTCTCAAGCTCTTCTTTTTCTTTTCTCTGCTTTTCCATAATAACATTTAACATCTTTAAAACATTTTCTTTTTCTTTTATAACATTTTCTTTATCAAATCTTTCTTTCTGAAGCTCTTTTTCTATCATCTCTATTTTATATTTAAGCTCATCAGTTTGAGCAGAAATTTCAGAAATATTCTTTTTAAGCTTTTCTTCTCTTTGAGATGCCCTGTATAATTCTTCAAGCAGATCTTTTCTATACTTTATTTCTCTTTTTATTATTTTCTCATACTCACTCTCTATATCTTTTCTTCCCCAATAAAGTGTAAGTCCAACTGAAGTGTTTAAATAGTTTGGTTTATTCAATAAATAGGAAAAAGAAAAAGAAAACTCCCATATATCTCTATTGTAAAAAACTCCAAAAGATAAAAAATTTATCTTTGAAGAATTAGATATAGAAGAAGCTAACCTAAAATACCCGTATCTATAAGTTCTAATTAGATGAGATGCTGAAAAAGAAAAAAGATAAGAATCTTTGTCTTTAAAGCTATTGTGGTATATACTAATACCTATAGAGTAATCTGCAATAAATCTACTAATCCCAAATGACATATTTTTACTTATGCCATAATCAGAATTTCCCCATCCACCATTAAAGTTTTCAAAAGAAAAACCTGCTAAATACTCATTTTTCCTAATAAGTATACCTAAATCATACATATTTTTTGAGAGATTCTTTATTCCTTTGGCAACTAAATTTTTAAAATTAAGACCAACATCAATATATGAATCCTCCATATCTCTAATATGGTAACTTCCGATTCCAGCAGATTTAATTTCCAGATCTAAATTATTTAACTCTCTTTTTTCATAAGAAAACAAAGAAGATAAATTTCTCCCTTGCCATATCAAAGGGTAGAAGAAATTAAATTTTTGAGATGTAAATTTTTTTATAAATCCACTGTCATAATTTAAATCAGAATAAAAAAGCGAAGTAGTTAAATTCCTTATCTGTCCAAATGTTGCTGGATTAGATAGATTAGGATAGTAATTTATATTCCCAGAATACGAAGAAAAATAACTATCTTGAGAAAAAACAAAAATATTCAAAACAAAAAGCATTAATTCCATCACACATATTTTAATTTTATGTTTTTAAATTTTTATTGAATTGATGTTAAATTAAATAATCAATTTATTTTAGGACGAGTTTTTTCTATCAAACTCCTACTATCCCAATAAATATCTCTGAGTTTATAAGAAATTTCTCTAACGTATCTAGAAATATCATACGCATTCCACATAGCATCATAACCTATTATTTTTGGATCTATTGATCTAACAGTATACTCAAGATCTCTAGCAGTATTTTCAAGAGAAATATTAAAAGTGTTATCTATATCCAAAACATATAACTCTATATCTCTTGAAATTTTATAAAGTTCATCATTGTTAGTAGCAATATTTACAAGTTCTTTTATATCCCATCTAATTCTCTCAATATCATTATACCATCTAGACATTTTATATGCCATATCTCTCAAATCATAACTAAACCAGCCATTATTATAACCAGTAATCTGTATTCTTTTAGCATCATTCAAAAGTCTTGCCATATCATTTTTTACCCAAATAATTTCATTTTTAAAATTAAAAATCCTGCCCTTAACTTGGTTAAATTTATAAACTAAATCTTGAGAAATATTTGTATCATTTGGTTGATTTTTATTTATATCCTTTACTAAATTAACATTTGGCAGTTCAGTATTTATTTTAGGAAAAACAATCTTATAAGCTTCACTTCTAATAAATTCTATGGTTCTCTGCTGAGCATAAGAGAATATATCATAACTAAAAAAAACTATACACATCAATACTACTTTTTTCATGAAATACCTCCTTTATTTTTAATTTTAATAATTTTCATATTTAAATTTTAATAGATTTATAATGGTCTCTAAAAATGTTAAAAGACCTATAATATCCAGAAAAAGGTCCTATTTTGTTAGAATAAGATAAAGGAGGATAAATGAATAATGAATTTATTTTTGATAATTTAATACCTCAAATGTCAAGAGCAATACTAGAAACCATTCCTGTAGAAATAACTATTATAGATGCAAATGATGAAGTTGTTGCATGTAATAAACATACAAAAAGAATATTTACACGTCCCCTCATAGCAATGGGAAGAAATTTTAGGAAATGTCACCCTGAAAAATCACTTCATTTAGTAGAAAAATAGTCAACAAGATGAAAGAAGGAAAAAGAGATAAAGCAAGATTTTGAATTGATATGAAAATAAACCAAAACATAAAATACTTATTGAGTTTTATGCATTAAGAGATATCAATGGTAAATATTTATGATGTATAGAATGGAATTTAGACATAGAAGATATTAAAAAAACTCGAAGGAGAAAAAAGATTACTTCATTAAAAAAATGGAAGAGATAATTCCAATATACAGTGTAAGCCAATTGAGTTATGAAATAAAAAATCTTTTAAGAAATGTTTTTGGAGAAATATGGGTAGAAGGGGAAATATCTGGATTTAAAACATCATCAATTGGACATCTTTATTTTGATTTAAAAGATGAGAAAGCGGTTATCTCATGTGTATTGTTTAAATGGAGTATAAAGGATATAGAGTTTGAGTTAAAAGATGGACTACATGTAAAGGTTCTAGCAGAACTTACAAGCTTCGAAAAACAAAGTAAATACCAACTTATAATAAAAAAAATTATACCACTAACTATTGGAAAACTCTATTTAGAATTTGAAAAACTTAAAAAAAAGCTTCAAGAAGAAGGGTTATTCGATCAAAAAAGAAAAAAAAGTATTCCTCCTTTCCCAAAATATGTTGGAGTAATAACATCCCTTCATGGAGCAGCAATAAGAGACATTATATCTATAATAAAACGAAGAGCTCCTCATATAAATATAATAATATATCCCGTTAAAGTCCAAGGTGAAGGAGCTAAAGAAGAAATATCTCATGCTATAAAAGATATAAATGAAAATCTTCCATTTATTGAAGTAATTCTTTTAGGAAGAGGAGGAGGTTCAATTGAGGATCTATGGGCGTTCAATGAAGAGATTGTTGCAAGAGCAATTGCATCATCAAAAATACCAATAATATCTTGCGTTGGGCATGAAATTGATTTTACTATTTCGGATTTTGTTGCTGATTTACGTGCTCCAACACCTTCAGCAGCAGCTGAGATAGTTGCTAAAAACTCTGAAGATTTAATAAAGCATATAAAACAACTTGAAAAAAGGTTAATATCAACACTTAAAATAGTATATCATAGAATTTTTTCAAAATTTTCAATTTTTATAAACTCACCAATA
>JAOAEH010000032.1 GCA_026416895.1 Elusimicrobiales bacterium | reverse complement strand
AAAAAGATAATATTTGTTTTAGTTGTTTGGTTGATGTTTTTAATACCTTTTTTAATTCTTGCTTCTCATTTTAAAAATAGTGTGAAGAGTATGGCTATGACAACTTCACTTTATAAAATAGATATGCTTACATCAAATGTTTCTTGGCATGCTTCCTCACTTTTAGAGTTAAATTATAATGTATTTAATGATTTTAATAAAAAAAATTTTTCATCAAAGGATATAATTGAATTTTTGAAATCAAAAAAAGGAAGTATTATGCGTGAGTTTGTAATTTATGATTTGAATATGAAAAAGATATTTGGGAGTGGTTTTACTGAAAATTCCTCTTACAAAGAAATAATTGATGTAATTAAAAAAACTGATATGCCTAGTGGTATAGTAGAATATCCAGATGATAAACCAGCAGATCTTGTTGTTGGAAGGAAAATTGGAAATTTTTATGTGTTATACAGATGTGATTTAGGTTATCTTATTTCAAAAATAATGATGATAGTTTCAAAGATTGATGGAATTTTTTATATTGTTGATGAAGATTTTAATATAATATATGATTCATCAAATGAATATTTGGTAAATGTTGATAAGAAAATTTCTCCTGAAATTAAAAAGACAATAGAGGAAAATATAAAAAATTCAAGGTTTAGTTACCGTGGTATATTGACTATTAATTCAAATGACTTTTTATTCTCTACTTATAATATTGAAAATACAAAATGGTGGGCTATTAGTATTTTAAATACCTCTCAAGTTAATGATCCTATTCTCTCTAATTGGGTTTTTAAAGTAGTTGTTATTGGAATTATCTTAATGTTAATATTTAGTTATATAACCTTGTTAGTTGGCAGAAAACTTATATGTTAATTACTTATTAATTTGAATACAAATATGTCATTTTATAAGATATAATTAGGAGGGTAAATGTGGAGCTACACTGAAAAAATGATGGAATATTTTAGAAATCCTAAAAATGTGGGAGAAATTGAAAATCCAGATGCTGTAGGAGAGGTTGGTAGTATTGTTTGTGGAGATGCTTTAAAGTTAACTTTGAAAATTGATCCTGAAACTCATGTAATTATTGATGCGAAATTTAAAACATTTGGCTGTGCAAGTGCTATAGCATCTTCAAGTGCATTGACTGAGATGATAATTGGAAAAACTATCGAGGAAGCTTCTAAAATAACAAATCAAGATATTGCTAATTTTTTAGGAGGATTGCCTGAACAAAAAATGCATTGTTCAGTTATGGGTATGGAAGCACTTGAGGCTGCAATTGAAAATTATTATACAAAAAAGGGTATAAAGAGAATTGTAGGAGAAAAAGACAGAATTGTATGTAAGTGCTTTAATGTGACAGAAAAGTCAATACTTAAAGCTATAGAGCTTAATAATTTAAAATCTGTTAATGATGTTACTCATTTTACTAAAGCAGGTGGAGGTTGTGGTAAATGTAGAGGTGATATAGAAAAAATAATAAAAGATTTTTGGTCAGGTAAAGAAAAGTTTGATTTTTCAAAAATGACTAACGTTGAGAAAATTAAAATAGTTGAAAAGATACTTAATGAAGATATAAATCCTAGACTTAAAGAAGATGGAGGTTTTATAGAATTGATTGATGTTAGTGAAGACTCTATAAAGTTAAAATTTTTAGGAGCTTGCTCTACTTGCCCTGCTTCTTCTTCGACATTTTCATCTGTTGTTGAAAAAACTTTAAAAGACAAAATTTTTGGTAAATTTAAAGTTGAACTAATGTAATTTGTGAGGTTAAGTATGGAAAAGGTAGTATATCTTGATAATAATGCAACAACACAGGTTGCAGAAGAAGTAAAAATAGAGATGGATAAATTTTTCTCTAAATTATATGGGAATCCATCAAGTATGCATTTTTTTGGTGGTCAGGTCCAAAAATATATAGATGAAGCGAGAGAAAAAGTTGCAAAACTTATTGGAGCAGAGCCTTCTGAGATAATATTTACAAGTTGTGGTACGGAAAGTAATTCAACAGCAATATATTCTGCTATAAGGTTATTCCCACATAAAAAACACATAATAACCACTTCAGTTGAACATCCTGCAATTTTTAATTTATGTAAGTATTTAGAAACTCAGGGATATAGAGTTACATATATTGGTGTAGATGAGAATGGAATGTTAGATATTTCTGAAATTGAAAAAGCAATATCTTCAGATACTGCTATTGTAAGTGTAATGTGGGCGAACAATGAAATAGGGGTTATATATCCAGTTGAAGAGATTGCTGATGTGTGTAAGAAAAAAGGAGTTTTGTTTCATACTGATGCAGTTCAAGCAGTAGGAAAAATACCGATTAATATGTCATTAAACAAAATAGATATGCTTTCAGTTTCTGGCCATAAACTTCATGCTCCTAAGGGAATAGGATTTTTGTATTTAAGGAAGGGAACTCCTTTTGTTCCGTTTTTGATTGGTGGGCATCAAGAGAGAGGGAGGCGTGCAGGTACTGAAAATGTGCCTTATATAGTTGGACTTGGTAAAGCCTGTGAATTAGCTTATAAAAATATAGAATTGGAAAATACATATGTTAGAAAGTTGAGAGACATGCTTGAGGAAGGAATAATTTCAAAAATAGATTATGTCAGAATAAATTCTAAAAATGCTTTAAGACTTCCAAATACAACAAGTGTTAGTTTTGGATATGTTGAAGGAGAATCTATACTTTTGATGTTGAGTGAAAAAGGGATATGCGCTTCAACTGGTTCTGCTTGTTCAAGCGGTTCACTTGAGCCTTCTCATGTTCTTATGGCAATGAAGGTGCCGATGATATATGCTCATGGGACAGTAAGATTTTCATTGAGTATTTATAATACAGAAGATGATATTAACTATCTTCTTGAAGTTTTACCAACTATAATTAAAAGGCTCAGAGAGATTTCTCCTTTTGGTGAAGGTAAACCAATTTTTGGGATAGATAGCTGTAATAATCACAGTCATAATCACTGATTTTTTGGTAATATAATTTTAAAGGAGGATTACATGTTTTTAATTTGTTATATATTTATTCTTTTAAATATTTATTGTGAGCAAATATATCTTAAAGATGGTACAGTTATTTACGGGGATTTTGAGGGGGAGATGGATAGCTACTTAGTAATTAGAACCAAATATGGAGTTCTTACAGTTCCAAAATCTGAAATTGTTAATTCGAAAAATCAGGTTAATATTTTTGAGAATAGTGATTTGAAAATAAGTATAGAAAAATCAAGAGAAGGTTTTATTAGAAGATTCTATAATAATGGAGTTATTACTGCTACACAAACAATTTCTTTTGATGGAATAATTGTTTCCTCAAGTGGTTTTATAAAAGATGGTATTTATTATGAATATGATGAAAGTGGTAATATAGTTTCTGAAAGATTTATTAAAAATGGTGTTGAAAATGGTGTTTTAACTGAATTTTATAGAGATGGTAGAGTTAAAGCAAGAATAGATTACAAAGATGGTAAAGTAGATGGTAAAGCAATTTTTTATAATCATAATTCCAAACCTGTTCTGGAGAGAAGTTATTCTAAAGGAGTGCTTGATGGTTTTTCAATAGAATATGATTTAGAAGGTAATGTAAAATCTAAGGTTTTATATTCTTTAGGTAAAATAGTAACTGAAAATGAGTTATTAGAAACTAAACAGATTAATGATAAAAAAGTAGAAATTTCATCTGAAAATAATGTTTATGATGTAAAGCTGTCTACAACGAATATAGAATTAGATAAAGTGGTTAAGAAAGATATCTCTAGTCGTATAATAAATATAGCAAGAGGAAAAAAGATTTTTGTTTATGAAAAAAAGAAATATATAGGTAGTTTTAGCTATGATTTGGATTATAATATAATAGACTTAACTGGAAACATTCCTGATGGATATATTGAGGTTTTTGATAGAAAAACTAAGCTTGTATTTGAATTTTTCTCAAATTGGCCTGTATCTTTGATTATTATAGAAGATGGTAAGCAAATAGCTGAATTTAACTATGATAAAAATGGAAAAGCAACTAGAAAATGATTTTTTGCTTTTAATTTTATTTAGATTTTCTAAATAGTAGTGGGCCCGGTAGGACTTGAACCTACGACCCATCCGTTATGAGCGGATTGCTCTAACCGACTGAGCTACGGGCCCAATTTATAAATTATATTATATTAAATTTTTTTGTATAATCAAAGTTATGAAAATACTTATTGTAGAGGATGAAAAACGGATTGCTAATTTTGTAAAGAGAGGATTAGAAGAAGAAAATTATATAGTTAGTGTTGTTGATGATGGAGAATCAGCTTTAAATTTATTAAAAGAGTCTTCGTATGACCTTGTTATTATGGACGTTATGATACCTAAGATTGATG
>JAOAEH010000027.1 GCA_026416895.1 Elusimicrobiales bacterium | reverse complement strand
TTAAAAATTTTAAATTAGAACAAAGAAATAAAATAGATATAATTTATAATTTTGAACCAAATAAAATATTTATAAACGAAATTAAAGATTCAAAACTAACACAACAAGAAAAAGAAGATCTTATATTTGACTTTTATAATAAATTTAATATGATAGAAAATATTAAAAATGAAATTAGTTCAAACAGTGTTTATCAAATATATCTAAATAATATTGAAAACAGACCATATGAATTAAATGAAAACTTAAATCTAACACCTTATCTATATATTAACTATTATTCAAAAATAAATGACACACCAAATACTTTCAAATGGCTATATAAAAATTTAGAACAAATTCCAGATAATCAATATAGCTATACAGATTTAAAATTAAATCTTGAAAAGTTTTACAAATATAAGGAAATAAAAAACATCTACTCAAGTAACAATTTAATTGAAAAATATACTACTAATCTAAATTATCCAATAAACAAACATATAATTTTAGCTGCAGAATACTCAAAAACAAACTTTATAAACAAAGACATATTCAAAATAAAAAACAAAGAAAAAAAATCAATCAATATCGAAATAAAAAACAAAAACAATATTGAATTATCATATAATTTATGGTTAAAGGATTTCTTAGCTATAAGGCTCTACAAAAATACTATTTTTCCAAGAAAAGAAATTCAAATTGGAGCAGGGCTGAATCAAAAAGTAAATATTACCACTTTATCAAATATATTATTTTTAAATGACTATATAAGCCTTCAATTAACCCAAAAACACAAACAAACTTCAAAAACGACAATACTTACTTTATTTTCAAATTATAAAGATTTAAATAAAAAATTTTTTGGTTCTTCAAAATCGCTGGAAATTCATCATCAATTAAAGTATAAACATTTATTTATAACTCCATATCTAAAATATAGCTCTTTTAACTCAAAAAATATTTATATAAATAATAATATTATTAAAGGAAGTCAACAAATACTTCCACAAAATTTTGCTGAAATAGGGACAAATCTTTATCTAAATTATAATAAAAGCTTTGTTATTACTTTTATACCAGCCTATAACAACAAAAGCAATATAAACTATACTTTAGCTGTAAAAATACATAAAATTTTAAAAGAAAATTCACAAATTGAGATAAATTTAACACATTCTAAAAATTATGAAATAAAAAACTCCATAAACACTAACATTGAACTAAGTTACAAATTTTAAGCTTCACTTGCAATATTAAAATAAGAATTCAAAATACCTTTAACTTTCTTAATATCCCTATATAAATTTTCTATATCTTTACCTTTACCTCTTACTATAACAATCTCAAAGCAGATATCTTTAGTCAAATGTACATGTTGAGAAGAAACTATTATTTTATTATATTTATGCTGTATGGATGTTAAAATATCCCCAATAAACTTTTTATTGTGATTATATACAAATGATATTACACCAGCAACATTATTACCCTCAACTGATTTTCTCTCTGTAATATACTTACTTATAAGTTCTGAAATTAATCCAGATCTAGATGGAAGCTTTTCTTTAAATATATAATCATCAAGCTTTTTTACTAAGTTTTTATCAAGTGATATACTAAATTTTATTGTTTTAGCCATATTAATAAAGATCCATAGGATTTATTGGAGGATTAGGATCATCTTTAGCTTTTTTCTTATTTTCTTCAAATCTCTTTTCAAGTTCATTTATTCTTCTTTTAAGCTCATCAGGAGCTTTTGAAAAATATTCATCAAGTTCTCTGTTTTTCTCTTTTGTTTTTTTAATCATATCTGTAAACGGATCAGTCGATGATAAATTTGGCTTAGAATACTTATTAATAACCTTTCCCGTTTTTTTGTCAACTTCAATTCTAATACCACATTCAGGACATTCTACAATAAATGTTTCCATATTCTTATTTTAATATATTTAAAACATAATTAAAACTAACCTTTTACAACACATATAGGTTTAAACCTTACCACTTTGCTAGATATACCAACTGACTCAACTACCTTTACTACTTTCGTAACATCTTTATATGCTTCAGAAATCTCTTCTTCAAGAGTAACTTTAGAATTAGCCATAACTATAATTCCTTTTTTCTCAAGTTCAGATTTTATATCTCTGTTTTTTGAATTTTCTATAGCTTTTGTCCTAGATAAAACTCTCCCAGCACCATGGCATGTGCTTCCAAAAGATTTATCCATAGCTGAAGGAAGTCCAACTAAAAGATATGAATATCTACCCATATCACCAGGAATTATTATTGGTTGCCCCACATCAATATATTTTTTTGGTATATCACTCATATTTTTAGGAAAAGCTCTAGTAGCACCTTTCCTATGAACAATAACTTTTTTCATTTTACCATTAACTATATGTTGTTCTATTTTAGCTATATTGTGAGCAACATCATATATTGTTTTTATTCCAAGTTCATTTTTTGATATTGATAAAGCATTCATAATAGCTTTTTGAGTGAAATGTTTCAATATTTGCCTATTTGCCCATGCAAAATTTGCTGCTGCAGACATAGCATCAAAATATCTTCTCCCCTCTTCAGAATTAAAAGGAGCACAAGCAAGTTCTTTATCATGTAGCTTTATCCCATATTTTTGAGATACTTTCACCATTAAAGAAGTATAATCAGTTGCAATTTGATGTCCAAAACCTCTTGAACCAGTATGTATCATAATACAAATCATGTTTTTCTCAAGCTCAAATACCTTTGCTTTTTCTTCATCATATATTTCATCCACAAATGACACCTCAAGAAAATGATTTCCACTTCCAAGCGTTCCAAGCTGGTCCCTACCTCTATCATATGCTTTTTTACTAATACCATATCCTTCTGCAAATATTTTTCCATTTGATTCAATAAATTCAAGATCATCTTCTTCCCCATACCCCTTTTCTACAGCCCAACCTGCCCCCTTCCTAATCAATTCTTTCCAATCTGAATCTGTAAGATGAATTGGACCTTCGCTACCTACACCAAGAGGAATATTTTTATAAAGAGCAAGTGTTAATTCCTTCTTCTTTTTTTCTACATCAAATAATTTAAGATTCGTTTTAAGAAGCCTAACACCACAATTTATGTCATAACCTATACCTCCTGGTGATATAATACCACTCTCTACATCAAATGCAGCTATACCCCCTATTGGAAAACCGTATCCTTTATGTATGTCAGGCATAGCATAAGCTTTACCAACTATTCCTGGCAATGTTGTAACATTTATTATTTGATTTAAAGCTTCTTTTTCTATAAAATTTTCTATTTCTTTATCAGCATATATTACTGCATCCGTCTTCATTTCTTGTTTAAATCCTTTCTCGATAATCAATGTATTTTCATCTATTCTTTTTATATCCATAGATTCCACCTAAATATCAATAATCATTTTAACATAAAAATTTCCATTTTCTGCTTTTGTAAACTGATATTGGTGATAGGTAGCAGCTTTTAGCAATCTTTTAACTATATTTCTACTTAAAACGTTAAATCCAAAAATTTCAATTTTAGATCCTATACTATTATGTAGCTTTACAGCGGTTGGTAAAAAAGATTGAGTATCAAAAAGATATATTAATTCATTAACATAATCAACAGGAAAAAAATAATCTGAAACATCTAGTTCAATAATATTAGAAATTAAATTTTCATCAAACAATTTTTCATCATCTCCAAGAATAAGTTTTCTAAAGCAATCTGACAAAACTTGAACCAAATCAAAAAAATCTAAAGCATATATTTCTATCTCAATATCATTACCAATAAAATAACTAAATCTTCCCATAAATAAAAACTAATATTTATAAAAATATTCGCCATTTGAGTCTTTATGAAAACAATCTATAAAAATATAACCATATAAAGGTGAAGTAGTAATGTTTACATATGCAAGCTTCCCAGTATCTAAAACAATTCCAGTTGAATTTAAAATAACAAAATCAGAAATATCACCATGAAATGGAATATTCAAAAAAAATGTTTTACCAAGCACTGATTTTGCATAATAAATAGGATCTTGAGGAAAAAAACCATTTTCATGATAATAAACAGAAAGTACTGATCTTAAAGCAGATATATTGTACTTTAAAACATTTTCTTTTGATTTAACAGTTAAAGAATTTGTTTTTACATAAGCTACAGTAAGAAGGATTGATATTATTAAAATAACAACAAGTAATTCAATTAAAGTAAAAGCTTTTTTTTTAATTATTAAAATCATATTCAGCAATATATTTTAGAACATAAGATGAACCCTTGGAAACAATTATATCAAATTCTATATTATTAGCATCAATAATAGTATATTTATTAGAACTTTCTATAATTTTCCATCTTCCCCAGAGGTATTCTTTAACTTTAACTTTTATATCTTCTTTTTTCTCATTTCTTATTTTTATCTCAATAGTATCTCTGTAAACATTAGGAAGAATCTTTTTATGCTCAACTATTTTCCTTTCCCCTTCAACATCAAATGCTTTTCCACAAGATATTTCTATTTTAGAATTAACCGGCATATTTTTTATATTATCCTCACCTGCAAAAAACATAAAACCGTCTTTCTTTTTATATACTCTAACCTTTCCCTGTGGTAGTGGGATATCTAATGAATTTTGTTTGTCATTTCTAAAAATAAAATTAACAGTAAGTTTCTTATCATATCTATAATTTTTTATAACATCATAAAAATACCATGTATCAATCTGACCTTTATAGACATAATACTTTTCAAATTTAATTCCATTCCTGCTAAATAAATCAAAAGATACATTTTCACCATCATACAATGATATGTTATCGCTAGGAAGAGTATATGAATATTGTTCGACAATGCTTTGAGGTTTAATATCTTCACTCCCTATTGCTTCAAAAGATGAATCAGAAATTGATTTAGCAGCCATAGTTCTAAAAAGCTGATTCTGAACTTCAACTCTATTAACACTTCCAGCAATAACCATTAAAGAAGTATTTTTAAAATCATGTCCTGTATTATTTGATATATTTATTTTTGCTTTTATATCAAGTGAGGTTTCATCTTCATTTATATATGCATCATAACTACATGACCAACCAATTGAATTAATCATATAATTAAGATTAAATGAACAAATTTTAGTGTCTTTAGAATTCATATTAAGTAAAACTGAAGCAGCATTTTTAATTTTTCTTCGATAATCTTTTTCATTAAACTTTCCATAATTTATATATTTAATATATTTTCTATTAAGCGTAATATAATTACCATTTTCATCTATTAATACTGATGGATCTCCATCCTTTAAAAGAGTTCCTTTTATCAAAGTATTATCTTCAGTCAAAACTTCAACTTTCTGGTTAATATGATTTTCTTCATCAATTTTATAAGAACATGAAATCAAAGATAAATCCTTTGGAACAAATATAGAAAAACTATCAGAAATAATAGTTTTTGGCATACCTATTAAAACAACTTCATTAATCCCTTTTCTACATTCATAAAAATAATTTTGAGACACAACAGCAAAATTATCTGAATATAGAGTCAAAAAAGTTTTTTTAAGTTCCTGTGAATTAACTAAAAAGGAAAATAAAAAAATTATAATTTTCATTATTACCTCCTAATTTGATTATATAAAATTAAACTCCATTATTTGAAACTAAAGGAGTTTTATAAATTCCATTTCTCCTAAAAACCTCAACTATCTCATCATATTCAAGCTCATCTTTTTCAAGCAAAAGCTTAACAAATTCTTCTACAATATTCCAATTATCTCTTAAAACTTTTTCAGCTTTTTCTTTTTCATTTTCAATTATTTTACACATCTCATAATTAAGTCTGTTAACAAGTTCATCAGAAATCTCTTTTTCTGGTATAGAAGAAAAACTACACAAATATCCCCCGCTTCCCATCCCAAGCTTCCATACCATAGCGTGAGCTATTTTTGTAGCTTCAGCAAGATCTGAGACAACACCATCAGAACTAGAAGAAAATTTAATCATCTCTGCCATATAACCACTAACTGAAACCCTTATACTTGCAAGTAATGACTCCTTATCTTGGAGATAAAACTCATCTTTAGGCATAGAATGTACTACTCCAAGTACACCTCCTCTATTTAAAATAGAAACTTTAAAAACATCGCGAGTCGGATGTGTTAAATACAATACAACAAGATGTCCAACCTCATGATATGCTGTTATCTCTCTTTCTCTCTGAGTCATAACAATTCTATGAGCAAATCCAAGTTCAATTCTTTCAATAGCTTGAGTAATATCTAGATAAGTAACAACTGCTCTATCATTTCTTGCAGCAATCAATGCTGCCTCTTTTACTATATTTTCAATTTCTGCAGGAGTTTTATAAACAGTTTTTCTAGCAAGTCGAGATATATCAATTGTTTTATCATATTTTATTTTGTTTAAATAATACTCAAATAATTTTTCACGTTCATATAAATTCGGTTTTCCAACAAATATTTTTCTATCAAACCTACCAGGTCTAAGTAATGCTTCATCAAGAATCTCTTCCAAAGCATTAGTAGCCCCAAAAACTACTACATTAGCATCATCATCACTCAATCCATCCATTTCTACTAAAAGCTGATTTTGAGTTGAATTAGTTTCAGCACCACCACCAAATGCATCATAAAGTATCCTTTTTCTACCTATAACCTCAAGCTCATCTATAAAAACAATACATGCTCCATAAGCATGGGCCATATATCTTGCTTGAGAAAACAATTTTCTAACCCTAGCTGCACCAACTCCAACAAAAATCTCCACAAACTCTGACCCCGCAACAGATAAAAAAGGAACATCTGCTTCAGTTGCAATAGCTTTTGCAAGCATAGTCTTACCACATCCAGGAGGTCCAATAAGTAACACCCCCTTTATAATTTTTCCTCCTATACTTTTAACTTTTTTTCTATCCTTTATAAGCTGAACAACTTCCCATGCTTCTTTTTTAGCTTGCTCAAGACCAATTATATCTGAAAACCTTACATTAACATTTTCAGATTTAATTCGCGTCTTTCTAAACCTAGAAAAACCTCCTCCATAATGAAGCAAATACAAAAGCCCAACAAAAATTAAGGTTTGTATAACCATCCACGGCATTGAAGCCATATTTATCCCTATTATATATTTCCTTGTACTTGGCTCAAGATTAGATAAATATATAGCAGGAAGAACAAAAGATATAAACGAAAGGAAAACTACAATAATTAATATTAAATTTTTCTTTAAAAAAAGTTTTAATCTAAACCACCACATATAATATATTATTACTTCTGAAGTCCAGGTAAAACAAAAGCTATTGGTCTGTCTCTGTTTGGAACATATTTTACAACTTCAAGAGCTTTACCTGTTGAACATATATAATCATAACCTGCAAAACAGTACTGATTATAAAATCTATCAACACATACAGCAGTTTTAGGATATTTACATAGTAGCTTTATTCCTGCAGGGTTTGTGTAAACTCTTATAGTAACTACATTCCACACCTGAGTTCTTGTTATTTCAAGCTCAAGACCATTATCTTTAAGATTTAAAAACCTTTTTACAGAATTTTTATTAAACCCAATATATTCAGCTACTTTTTCTTTAATACTATTTTTTAAATATGTTTCATCCCAGTTGTAATACTTAACATTTAAATGAGACTCAAGCTGCCATCTCCTTGCAGCATAATAAGCTGCAATTTCCATTTTTTGGATTAATACTAACAAAGCAAAAATTTTTGCAATAAAAAACATAACAATCATAAAAACAGGAAATAATAAAACAACTTCTGTCATTGCTTGTGAAACTCTCAATCTAATCATATTTTTAATATTTAATTTCATAAAACTAAGGATAAAGTCTTGTTTGATATTTTGGTGTTGGATTAGGCCAAACACAATTATTCATATTATAAAGATCAGGGCATTGCGTTGTAATTTTTGCATGGACACAGGGATATCTTTCATCAGCACACTCTCTCCATCCCTTACCTATAAAATTCACATTAAAATAATTATTTCCCGTTTCAACAGGATGATACAAATCATACCCTAAACCAATTTGTCTCAAAAGTGAAGGTTCAACAGTAGTCAATTGAAATAACCCCGGATCAGGAAACTCTACAGGTGGATCAGTTTTTGCTATTTCATAAGGAGGAAGACCACCAACGTAATATTTCGCCCACCATTTCATTCTCTTTACGTAATGGAATTTAATATCTGTATTCCTCTGCCACTTCCTTAAACCAGAACCTTGTAATGCTTCATCACCACATGTTTCTGGATAATTAAGACACTTTTGAGTTGCGGCATTTAAATAAAATGATTTCCTAAAAAAATTCATCTTTTCAGTTAATCTCTGAAATACCGCAAATTGTGATTCTTCAATAGTTCCAAGAGTTAAATACACTTGAGCATAAAATCTATAATAGTTTAAAGATTTATCCCAAAATATATAAATACGTTGAGCCTGTTTAGGATTTATAAAAATAAGCTCATCAGAAAAACTTGGGTTAGGAGAATTAAGATTTTGTGGACGAGGATTTTCTACTAACTCTGTTGGTTGTTGATTATACTGGATTTCCCATTTATCTGCATTATCAAAATGTGATGATGAAGGAGGTTGCCCTAACGAATCATTAATCCAACTAGGAAAAACCCCTGCTTCCCAAAACATTGTATAAGGACATACCATACCTCTATCATCTGTTCTTTGCAGATAATCAGATTGTGTCCTACAGTCCCATTCCTCCTTAAATATTCTATATGGAAAAGCTCCATTAACATAAGCAGTTCTGTTTAAAAAATTAGTATAATCCTGCATTTGAACAAAAGCAGCAGAATCTAAAGCAAACTGAGTTCTTATCTTTTCTCTGGATATTTTAGTAGTTTCATATAAAAGATATATAAAAATAATAAGAGAAGGAATTACCAAAACAGACGGAAGTAGAAGCTGAGCTTTCCTAGTTTTAATATTCATAATACTATTTTGGAGTTCCGGCACCAAGTATCAAACCAACAATTGTAAAAAATATTCCTATTATTTTTTTATAAAATAAAACAAAAAATATCAAAATACCACCAACAAGTGTTGCCAAAAGTAGAAGGTATTCAACAGTAGTTTGACCTTTTTTATAATAAATAAACTTTTTCCTCATAATTATTTTATAGCACTACTTTTAGGATTTTTCAATATTAACTATCTGGTGATATAAGTCCCTTTTCTATTGCTTTAACTACAGCCTCAGTTCTATTTGTTACACCAAGCTTATTGAATATACTATTGAGATGATTTTTTATTGTTTTTACACTACATTTTAGTTCATGTGCTATTTCTTTATTTGATTTACCTTTTCCTAAAAGTGACATAACTTTCATCTCTGTCGGAGTTAAAGCTTCAGGACAATCCTTATTAAGTCCTTGCCTAAGCCCACTTATAAGTTTATTCATAATAGGCTGAGGTATCATAACTGATTCACTAGTAAACGTCTTTAAAGCGTTTACAAGCTCACTTGCTGGAAGCATTTTAGAAAGATAACCATTTGCACCAGCCTGAATTGCTTCAGTTATATGAGCTTCATCTTCATAGCTTGAAAGTATAATAACGTTTGTCTCAGGAAATTTTTCTCTTATAATCTTGGTAGCAGAAATTCCATCTATCTCCGGAATTTTTATATCCATCAACACAACATCAGGTTTTAGTCTTTTTACCATTTCTATAACCTCGGAACCTGTTTTAGCTTCACCAACTACTTTTATACCCTTTTCATCCTCCAATAAATCCTTTAAACCCTCTCTAAAAAGTGTCTGATCATCAGCAATCAAAACAGTAACTGTCTTAGGCATAATTTCCTCCTATTTCAGTATGGAAGTTGATTCATTAGATTGTGTTAATTCTTTTGCGAAAGGTATAGTAAAACTAAATGTAGCACCTTTACCAACCCCCTCCGATTCAACCCATATTTTACCACCATGAGACTGAACAATCTCTTTTGATATGGAAAGTCCAAGTCCAAGTCTTCCATGTCCAGATTTAGAACCCGGTGGCTGATAAAAACTCTGAAAGAGGTTTTGTAAAACCTGAGGTGGAATCCCTTCCCCAGTATCTATAACGCTAACACAAACACTGTCTTCATCTGATGATTTCATAACCCTTATTGTAATTTTCCCACCACGTGGAGTGTGTCTTATAGCATTTTCTAACAAATTAAGTATAACTTGGCTTATTCTCCTTTTATCTGCAAGAACCATTCTAAGCCCATCTTTTATTATATCGGTAACAATCTCAATATTTTTCTGAGAAGCTCTTGCACGAGGTCCAACTATAAGTTCATCTATCAATTTATCCATTTCAAAATAATTTTTTTCAAGTCTAAACTTACCTTGTTCTATAGATGCCCAATCAACCAAATCTCCAACCAATCTAGATATTTGTTGAATAGAAGTATTTATAAAATCCATTTTTTTCTTTTGATCGTCTGTAGGAGATTTAATTGAAGAAGCAAGCATTTCGAAACTTATTTGAAGAGTCATTAATGCATTTGACAAATCATGACTTGCCATTGAAAGAAATTTAGATTTCATATTATTAAGCCTATCTAACTCTTTATTTTGTTCTTTAAGTACATTTAATAGTCTTTCATTTTCTTGTTCTAACCTAAGTTTTTCCTCAGCTCTTTTAATAGCATTTTTCAAATAATTAAAATCTACTGGTTTAATTAAAAAATCATAAACAGATTCCTGTATAGCCTTTACAGCAGTATCCAAAGATGCATGAGCTGTCATCATAAGTATCTGACTATCTTTATTTAACTTTCTGATATCCTTTATAACTTCTATCCCTGTCTTATCAGTTAAATTGAAATCCATCAATATTATATGGTAAAAATCAGAAGCAACCAAACTCATTGCTTCTGAACCACTTGCTGCTTCAAACACCTCATATCCTTCCATCTCAAGCAAATCCCTAAGAGTCTCTCTTAAATGAGCATCATCATCTACTATCAAAACTTTCGAGGACATATTTATATTTTAGCTAAAAATCTATATAAAGCGGAAAACGTTTAGTTAAACCTTTTACCTTTTCTTTAATAGATTTTAAATATCCTTCATCATCCCTATGAATTATAGCATCATCTATATACTGAGCAATCTCTTCCATTTCTTTTTCTTTCATTCCTCTTGTAGTTACAGCTGGTGTTCCTATTCTAATTCCACTAGTTATAAGTGGAGGTTGTGGATCATAAGGAATTGTATTTTTATTTACAGTAATACCAGCTTTATCTAATATTACTTCTGCATCTTTTCCAGTGATATTTTTACTTCTAAGATCAACAGAAAAAAGATGGCAATCCGTACCTCCTGAAACTATTCTATATCCTTTAAGTTCAAGTTCTTTTGCAAGCCTTTGTGCATTTTTTACAACCTGTTTCTGATATTCCACAAAATCAGGTTTCATAGCTTCATAAAAACAAACTGCTTTAGCAGCAATAACATGCATCAATGGCCCACCTTGGTTGCCAGGAAAGTTGGTTCTATCTATTAACTTTGCATAAACTTTTTTAGAAAGAATAAGACCACCTCTAGGTCCTCTTAATGTTTTATGAGTAGTAGAAGTTACAACATCAGCATATGGAACAGGTGAAGGATAAATTCCTGCTGCAATAAGACCTGCATAATGTGCTATATCACAAACAAAATAGCATTTCCAAGCATCAGCCATTTTTTTTATTCTTTCCCAATCCCATTTACGTGAGTAATTAGAAGCCCCAGCCATTATTAATTTTGGTCTCTCTTTTTCAATAGTTTTTTCCATTTCTTCATAATCTATAAGCTCTGTATCTTTGTTCACATTTATCGTAACTATTTTAAAATATCTACCAGAAAAATTTAAAGGATGCCCATGAGAGAGATGCCCTCCATGAGAAAGATTTAAACCTATAACAGTATCACCAGGCTCAATAAGTGAAAGATACGCAGTTATATTAGCTTGGGTACCACTATGAGGTTGAACATTAGCATGTTCAGCACCAAAAAGCTTTTTAGCTCTTTCAATAGCAATACTTTCCACTACATCAACCCATTCACAGCCACCATAATATCTTTTTTTTGGATATCCTTCAGCATATTTATTAGTTAAAATACTTCCCAAAGCTTCCAATACAGCTTTTGATACATAATTTTCCGATGCTATGAGTTCCAAGTTATCTTTTTGTCTATAAAGTTCCCCTCTAATTGCTTCATAGATTTGTGGATCAACTTTTTTTAATTCTTCATAATACATAATCCCTCCAATATTTATTTTACAAATTTTAAGTTTATTTGCTCTTTTTTTATACTAGCTTATCTATTACCACATCTACCGACCTTTTTATTTGTTTAAAGATCATCTCATAAAATAAAAAATCTTTTCCATAAGGATCGTATATATCGCCACCTAAATTCGCATATTCTGATAGAGTGAATACTTTATTCTCATACTCCGGGAAAAGAAGAATTAATTTTCTTTTTTGTTCTTTTGTCATAGTTAATATTAAATCATTTAATTCCACAAAAGGCCTGTCTATTTGACGCGGAAAATTATTTGAAATCTTTATACCCTCTTTCTCAAGAATTTTTATAACCTCTTGTGGGACAGAAGAATTTTCA